>NZ_JBOZRT010000154.1:0-39732 GCF_050789165.1 Azospirillum sp. | reverse complement strand
GTCTGGGCGAGTGCCGCAAGGCGGCGGCGGAGCTGGCGGCGCGCGGGCTGTCCACCACGGTGGCCGACGCGCGCTTCGCCAAGCCGCTGGACGAGGACCTGGTGCGCCAACTGGCGCTGCACCACGAGGTGCTGATCACCATCGAGGAGGGCTCGGTCGGCGGCTTCGGCAGTTTCGTGCTGCAGTTCCTGGCGACCTCGGGCCTGCTCGACGGCGGGCTGAAGATCCGCCCGATGGTGCTGCCCGACCGCTTCCTCCCGCAGGACTCGCCCGTCAGGCAGTACGAGGAGGCCGGCCTCAACGCCAGGTCCATCGTCGCCACCGCGCTGGCGGCGCTGGGCATTTCGGCCGGCGCCGTCCCATCCCGTCTTCTGGCGCAGATCCGGTCGGGAGCGGAGACCGGAGCCGCGTGAGGTCTGTTGAATCATAACATTGGTTCGGGGGGAGCCAAGCATGTCCGAGCGTCCGTTGACCGTGATCCTCGCCCAGCCGCGGGGCTTCTGCGCCGGCGTGGAGCGGGCGATCGAGATCGTCGAGCGGGCGCTCGACACCTTCGGCCCGCCGGTCTACGTGCGGCACGAGATCGTTCACAACGGGCACGTGGTGGACGGGCTGCGGGCGCGCGGCGCGCGGTTCGTGGAGGAGGTGGACGAGATTCCCGACGGCGCGGTGACCATCTTCAGCGCCCACGGCGTCTCGAAGGCGGTCGAGGACGCGGCGCGGGCGCGAAACCTGCACGTGATCGACGCCACCTGCCCGCTGGTCACCAAGGTGCATCGCGAGGGCCGGCGCTACGCCGCCACCGGGTACGACGTCGTCCTCATCGGCCACGAGGGGCACGCCGAGGTCGTGGGCACCGTGGGACAGGTCGGCGGAACCGTCCACCTCGTGTCCACCGCCGACGGCGTGGCGGATCTCCGGCCACGCGACCCCGGCCGCGTCGCCTACGTGACGCAGACCACCCTCAGCGTCGACGACACCCGCGAGATCATCGAGGCGCTCGTCGAGCGCTTTCCGCGCATCGTCGGCCCCCAGGTGAACGACATCTGCTACGCGACGCAGAACCGCCAGACCGCGGTGCGCGAGCTGGCGCGGCGGGTCGATGCGCTGTTCGTCGTCGGGGCCGCCAACAGCTCGAACTCCAACCGGCTGCGCGAGATCGGGGCCGCCATGGGGAAGCCCTGCCGCCTGATCGGCGACGCCGGCGGCATCGACGCCGCGTGGCTGGAGGGCGTGTCGTCCGTCGGCATCACCGCCGGCGCGTCCGCCCCCGAGTTCCTCGTGCAGGGGGTGGTGGACCGCCTCGCCGCCTTGCGCCCGATCCATCTGGAAACCCTCAGCGGCATCGTCGAGAACGTCCGGTTCCGGCTGCCGGACGAGCTGGATCCCAACCGGGCCGCCTGACCGGCCGCCGCGTCACCCGGGAGAGCGCCATGCCGATCCCCCTGCACCAACAGATCGCCGTCGCGCGCTACGTCCTCGGGCAGCGCCTGGCCGGGCGGAAGCGGTATCCGCTGGTCCTGATGCTGGAACCGCTCTTCCAGTGCAACCTCGCCTGCGCCGGCTGCGGCAAGATCGCCTATCCCGACGCCGTCCTGCGGCGCCGGCTGAGCGTGCAGGAGTGCCTGGACGCGGTGGACGAGTGCGGCGCGCCGGTCGTCTCCATCCCCGGCGGCGAGCCCCTGCTGCACAAGGAGATCGGCGCCATCGTCGACGGCATCGTGGCGCGCCGCCGCTACGTGTACCTGTGCACCAACGCCCTGCTGCTGCGAAAGAAGCTCGACCTCTTCACGCCGAGCCGCTACCTGACCTTCTCGGTCCATCTCGACGGCTTCCGCGACCGGCACGACCGGGCGGTGTGCCAGGACGGCGTGTTCGACCAGGCGGTCGCCGCGATCCGGGCGGCCAAGGAACGCGGCTTCCGGGTCGGGGTCAACGCCACGCTGTTCGACGACAGCCGGCCGGAGCAGGTCGCCGCCTATCTCGACTGGCTGAAGGAGCTGGGCGTGGAAGGGGTGACCATCGCGCCCGGCTACGCCTACGAGAAGGCGCCGGACCAGGACCATTTCCTGACCCGCCGCCGCACGCACGAGCTGTTCCGCGCCGTGCTGCGGCTGGGACGGGGCATGCGCTGGCCGCTCAACCATTCGGCGCTGTATCTCGACTTCCTCGCCGGCAACCAGCCGTACGAGTGCTCGCCCTGGGGGACGCCGACGCGGAACGTCTTCGGCTGGCAGCGGCCCTGCTACCTCCTGGGCGAAGGCTACGCCGCGTCGTTCCGGGAGCTGATGGAGGACACCGCCTGGGACCGCTACGGCACGGGCCGGCACGAGAAGTGCGCGGACTGCATGGCGCATTGCGGGTACGAGCCGACGGCGGTCGCCGACGCCCTGGCGCACCCGCTCAAGCTGCTCCGCGTGGCGCTGGGCGGACCGGGCGCCGCCGCGCCGCGCCCTCAGCCGGCCGGGCGCGTCAGCTCGAACACGTGATGACCCCAGGGCGGCATGTCGAGGTAGAGTCCGCGTGAGGCGAGGTCGTCGCCCTCGCGCTCGTACCGCGCCGGCCCGAGCGCGTCGGCCAGGACGACCCGGCCGCCGGCCACGCCGGGGCAGCGAAGGAGGCACTGGCCCTGGGCGGGCTGGTAGTTCACCGCGACGATCCAGTGCTCTCCCGCCGTTCCCCTCCCCTGGCCCCTCCCCTGGCCCCTCCCCTGGCCCGTCCACTGAAACGCGACGAAACCGTCCCAGCTTCCGTTGCCCGGCCACGCCTCGGCCGGTTCGAGGGCGCGCCAGTCGCCGTCGTGGAACACGGGCTGGCGGAGAACCCCCAGCAGCCGTGCGTAGAACCCGGACACCGCAGGGTCGGGAGCCTCCGCCGCCGCCCGCGACAGATGGACCGGCACCCGCGCCGCAAGCCCTTCCAGCTGGCCCTGGTGGAAAAGGCGCAGGCCCGGCGCCAGGTGGCACAGCACGGCCGCCGCCTGATGGGCGTCCCAGGGAAACGCGGCGGCCGCCCGCTGCTCGTCATGGTTCTCGAGGAACCGCACCAGCCTGCGCTGGAAGCCGGGATCCGCCCCCAGATGCTCGCGCACCGGCCGCGCCGTCCGGGCGAGCAGCCGGTCGTAGAGGCGCTTGTCGTAGGCGCAGTCGAACCCCTGCCGCAGCAGCTCCCATTCGAGGTCCCAATACGCCTCCGCCATGAACAGGAACCCGGGGCGGCGGTCGCGGACGCTGCGGATGGCGTCGGGCCAGAACGGTTCCGTCGCGATCCCCCAGGTGCGCCGGAACACCTCGGGCAGGATCAGCATGGCCATGTCGCACCGCACGCCGTCGCATTGGTCCGCGATGGCCAGCAACGTCTCCCCCATCGCCCGCCGCGTTTCCGGGTTGCCGTAGTTCAGCTGCGCCACGTCCGGCCAGGCCGGGAAGCCGGGATCGCGCCCGCAGGCGAGGACCCGCGGGCCGCGCTCCGTGTCGACGCGGAGATAGTCGGCCGGAGCGCGCGCCAGATCGCTCTCGGCCCCCTGGACGAACAGATCGGGCCGCCGCCGCACCCAGGGGTGGTCGAACGCCGTGTGGTTGGGCACGAAGTCGAGCATCAGGCGCAGCCCGCGGTCGTGCATGCGCGCCCTCAGCCGCTGCAAGGCCGCGGCTCCGCCCAGTTCCGGCGGCACGTCGTAGCCGGCGATGGCGAAGCAGGACCCGCAAACGTCGTCGTCCCGAAGGTCGGGCAGCGCATCGCGGAACGCGCGGCGCCACTCCTCATGGCCGAGCGCGATCCGCCGCCCGAACGCGCCGGTCCGCCAGACGCCGAGCAGCCACACCCAGCGGAAGCCCAGCCCGGCCAGCCGGTCGAGTTCGTCATCGGCGAGATCGTCGAGCGTCGCGGCGCGGCCAAGCTCCTGGCCGCGCTGGCGCAGCCGGACGCGCGTGTTGAGTTCGTAGAGAAGCGGACACGCGTCCGGATCGGGTGCGGCGTCGGGCATGGCCCTCCCCGTCAATAGCGCAGCGTCAGCACAGTCTCCATCTCCCGCTCGCCCACGACGATGGCGGCGTCGACGAAGCTCGGCGGCGAGAGCACGACCCTGGCGTCGTTGCCGAACCCGTACCCCTCCAGCGGCATGCCGAGAACGTTGCGGTCGATGCGGCCGTTGGCGTTCTCGTCATGGTAGGCCCGCACGGCGTAGGTTCCCGGCGGAACGGCGCCGACGACCACGGGAACCGTTCCCGACGACGCCGGCGCGGCGCCGCGGAACGCGCAGCGACCGCCGATGAAGACGTCCGCGGTGCAGAGCGCCACCACGATCACGCCGCGGTCGTTCGCCACCCCGCGCACGCGCACCGTGACCTCCGCCGCGGCGGCGTTCCCGGCGCCCAGCGCGATCACGGCAGCGACCGCGACGCCAATCCCCTTCCCACGCAACGTGAGTACCACCGCCGATTTCCCTGAACCCGGTTCGCGAATGTTACGCTTCGTTATACCGTTACCAAGATCCGGCAAAGCGGATCCGCGCCACTTTCAAGGTTCATCTGCTTTCACGCACCGTGATTTCAATGCCGGGATCGGTCCACGTGCCCCACCCAGCGACCACACGCCTTGCACATCTGGCGCAATCCTTGTTGGCGTCGATGAGCGTGGCGGCGTGCCGGTGGCCCGTCTCCACCGTGGCCCTGACCCTGCTCCTGACCGGGCTCGCCGGGTGGGTCTCGGTGAACGGGCTGCGCATCAACACCAGCACCACCGACATGATCGCCCCCGACGTGCCCTTCCGCCGCGACGCGGAGGTATACCGGCAAGCCTTTCCCTTCCTCGACGACCAGATCGTCGTGGTGATCGACTCTCCCTCGCCGGAGCGCTCGGACGCGGCGGCGCAGCGCCTCGCCGACCTGATGCGCGGCCAGGGGCAGGCCCTGTCGGACGTGGAGGTGCCCTCGGCCGACCCGTACTTCCGCCGCAACGGCCTCCTGTTCCTGGACCCGCCGGACCTCCAGGACCTGGCCACGCGGCTCGCCGGGGCGCAGGCGGCGCTCGGGACGCTGAACGAGGCGCCGAACCTGCGCGGGCTCGCCTCCATGTTCGGCACGGTCCTCGAACACGCGGGCGAGGACGCGCCGGCCGCCCTGGCGGACCTGCTCGACCGGCTCGCCGACGCGACGGAAGCGGTGGCGTCCGGCACCCCGCAGCCGGTGTCGTGGGTCGCCCTGGTCAAGCTGCACGACGAGGAGCGGTTCGGCAACCGGCGCTTCGTGACGGCGCAGGCGGTGCTGGCCGACACCGCCTTCGGGCGCGGCCGGCCGGCGCTCGACGCCGTGCGCCGGAGCATCGAGGCGCTGAAGGGCGAACCGGACGGCGGCGGCGTCACGGCCCGCGTCACCGGCGCCATCGCGCTCCGCCAGACCGAGCTGGACACGGTGGCGGACACGGCCTGGATCGCCACCGTGCTGTCCTTCATCCTGGTGATGGCCGTGCTGATCACCGGGATGCGCTCGGGACGGATGATCGCCGCCATGATGATCACCCTGATGCTCGGCCTGACGCTCAGCGCCGGGGCGGCGGCGGTGGCGGTGGGCCGGCTGAACCTGATCTCGGTGACCTGCGCGGTCATCTTCTTCGGCCTGGGCGACGATTTCGGCAGCCACCTCGGCCTGCGCTACCAGGAGGAGCTGCGCCGCGGCCAGCCGCCGCGCGCCGCCGTGATCGAGGCCGCGCGGGGCGTCGGCCCGCCCCTGGCGCTGAGCACGCTCTGCGCCATCATCGGCTTCCTGTCCTTCGTGCCGACCGAGTACCTGGGGCTGGCCGAGTTCGGGGTGATCTCGGCGCTCGGCATGGTCGTGGCGCTGGTCATCAGCCTGACGCTGCTGCCGGCCCTGTTCGTCCTGCTGCGCCCCGGCCCCGGCGTGGTGCGGGTCGAGCGCGAGGATCGCGCCTACGCCGCCTGGATGACCCGCCACAACGGCACGCTGCTCGCGCTCACCGCGCTCACCGTGCTCGGCTCCCTGGCGGCCCTGCCGCTGGTGCGGCTCGACGTGAACCCGCTCAACCTGCAGAACCGCCACACCGAGGCCGTCAGCACCTACCGCGAGCTGGCGGAGGTGCCGCGGACCTCCCCCTACGCGGTCAACGTCCTGCAGCCCGATCTGGCCGCGGCGCAGGCGCTGGCCGACCGGCTGCGCACCGACGGGCAGGTCGGCGGCGTGCGCACCTTCGCCAGCTTCATCCCGAAGGATCAGGACGCCAAGCTGCCCATCGTCGCCGACATGGCCCTGCTGCTGGGACCGGGCCTCGCCGCGCCGGCGGAAACGGCTCCGCTCACCCCGGCGGAGCGCGCCGACGCCGTGGTGAAGCTCCGCGCCGACCTGGGCCGCTTCGCGGCGGGCGGCGAGGGCGGCGTCGAGACGCGGGCCGCCGCCAGCCGCTTCGACGAGGCGCTCGGCCGCGTTCCCTGGAGCGAGGCCGCCCTGGCGGCGCTCGACGGCGCCCTCACCGGCGGCGTCCCGCCGCTGCTGGACCGGCTGCGCGCGGGGCTGGAGGTGGAGCGGCCGGTGACCGCCGAGGACGTGCCGGACAGCATCCGCCGCCGCTGGATCGCACCGGACGGGCGGGCGCGGGTGGAGGTTCTGCCCACCCACGACATCTCCGACAGCCGCGACATGGCGCGCTTCGCCACCGCGGTGCTGGCCGTCGCGCCGCACGCCACCGGCGCGCCGGTGACGGTCACCCAGGCGGGGCGGATCGTGCTGCGCGCCTTCACGGAGGCGACGACGCTGACGCTGGTCCTGATCGCGATCGTGCTCCTGGTGGTGCAGCGCAGCCTGTCGGGCGTCGTGCTGATCCTCGTCCCGCTGGCGGTGGCGGCGCTGTGGACGGTGGCGGTGGCGGGGCTGCTGGACATCCCCTTCAACTTCGCCAACGTCATCGTCATCCCGCTGCTGTTCGCGCTCGGCGTGTCGAGCAGCATCCACATGGTCGCGCGCGGGCAGGAGCTGGAGCGGGCCGGGACGTCCGGCGCGAACTACGGGGTGGAACTGCTGATCACCAGCACGCCGCTGGCCGTGCTGGTCAGCACGCTGACCACCAGCACCGCCTTCGCGACCCTGGCGATCTCCAGCCACCGCGGCCTGTCCAGCATGGGCATCCTGCTGGCCATCGCCATCCTGTTCACCATCGTCTCGGCTCTGCTCGTGCTGCCGAGCCTGATGATCGGCTGGCACCGCTGGATCCATCGCCGCACACCAGCAGGCGGTCCGACGTCGCCGACCCGGCGATGAGGCCGCCGCTCCACGCCGCCGCCACGGTCGCGGCCGGCAGGCGCCGGCCGTCGTCCTCCGCGACCACCGTCACCCCGTCCGCGCCCAGCGCGACGACGCGCGTCGGCGCCACCACATCCAGCCAGCCGTACCGGTGCAGCGCCAGCGCGAACAGCGAGGGGTGCACCGCGGCCAGCACCCGGCCATCCGCCGCCCGGCTGAGATTGTCGGGACCGCCGGGCACGGCGATCCGCTCCACCGGGGCCGCGCCGTCTCCGGCCAGCAGGGCGGAGAGGCGGTAGACCAACACCGCCCGCTCCCGCGTCGCGGCGACGTACAGGCGGTCGGCGGCCGGGTCCGGCAGCAGGCCGTTGGCAAACCCGATTCCTCCCGCCAGCACCCGCACGCGGTTCCGATCGACGAGACCGACGAAGCCGCGGTGCAGGTTGAACACGTTCTCGGCCGCCACCGCCGCCCAGCCGCAGCCGCCGTGGTCGCCGGTGAACAGGAAGCGGTCGCCGTCCAGGAACGCCACCTCGTTGGCCCGGCACAGCCGGGGATCCTCGACCGAGCCCCGGTGCCGCAGCGTGCCCCCGCTCAGGACGAAGCGCTCGACCGCCACGACGCCGTCCCACCGCCGGTTGACCGCCAGCACCGACCGGCTTCCGTCCGCCTCGACCCGCAGGTCCATGCCGTGCGGCCGGAACCCGGCCGCCGGGCGGAAGCCGGCGGTCAACTCGACGGCCTCGGCCCGCGCGCCGCCCAGCGCCGCGAGCGGCAGCAGGAACAGCCCGCCGCCGGCCTTCTCCGGCGCGGCCCCACGGTCGTAGGCGGAGAGCACCGCCTGCCCGAGCGCCTCATCGACGGCCAGATCCTCGATGCCGACCACCGGCCGTCCCTGCGCCACGATCGCCACCGCCCGGCAGTCGGCCGCCGCCTTCCCCACCCCGCCGGCCAGCAGGCCCAGCGCCAGCAGAACCCGGATCACGGGATGGCCGCCGGCTCGCCCCAGCGCGCCACGAACGGTTGCCAGCAGCGCTCGACCCGCTCCCGCCCCGCGTCGGACAGCTGGAAGCGGTTCTTGGTGTAGCCGCGCACGTCCGCGAGGTAGGCCCGGAACCGCGGTTCGGCGGCCTCATGGCCGGGGAGGCCGAGCGTGCGGTAGAGGCGCGCCGCCTCCGCCAGCGGTTCGCGCTCGAACGTCTCGAAGGCGACATCGACGAAGCGGTCCGCCGGCAGGTCGGCGGTGTCGTCCAGCAGCGCCTGCATGATCCGCGGGTAGTGGTCGAGCACGGCCTGCTCCACGTCGATGTGGCCGTGCGGCTGGAGCGCCAGCTTGTCCAGCAGCGTGCGGTAGAAGTGGACCGTGGACACGAACACCGCCCGCGGGTCGCGGTGGATGTGGATGAAGCGGGCGTCCGGCCAGATCTCCCGCAGCAGGGCGACGCGGGCGCTGTACACCGGGTTCTTGATCAGCAGGCGCCGCCCGCCCTGCGACAGCGCCACCTTCTCGAGGAAATGGACGAAGCGGCGGCGCCAGCGTTCCGTCTCCGCCGGCGAGCATCCCTCGTGGTACAGGCCGCGCCTCAGGTTCTCGTCGAAATGCCGCGGGAAGTAGAGCCCGTGGTAGAAGGAGAGCGGCGACATGTTCGCCAGCGCGATCTCGTCCTCCTGCGGGGAATCCGGCCGGACGGCGACGTTGTCGATGTAGCGCCGCTCCGGCAGCGCCCGTTCCAGGAGGGGCCGCAGGACGGCGCCGAGCCCCAGCATGTCCCACGGCAGACCCACCGCGACCGGCGGGATGAAGCCGAACTGCGGGTCGCGGCTGAGCAGGTTGTAGAGGTGCGTGGTGCCGCTGCGCCAATGCCCCAGGATGAAGACCGGCGCCGGCAGCGGGTCGCCGCGCCGGCGCGCCCACGCGACCCAGGCCGTCTCCGCCAGCGAGAACGGGGCGCGCAAGAGGGCCGAGGCCGCCGCGACGGCCAGCGTCGGAAGGTGGCGCGCGTCCACGCCGCCGTTGCGCGCCAGGACGGTCAGCAGCGTCAGCGCGTCGCAGCCGTAAAGCGGATGGTCGGTGCTGGGAAGCCAGCGGCTCTGTTCTCGCCCCATGGGGTTGCGCGTCCTTCTGCCGGGCGTGCTCGGGATGATAGCGCCGGCCACCCGGTTGGCGCACCTCATGCAGATGGTTGACGGGATTTCTCCGATGGGCATCGTCATATCGGGGATCCGCGAACGGAAACCGATGGAGATGGCCATGGCCGAACCCCCGACGTCGATACGCCGCCTTGCCGCCCTGCTGGTCCTGGCCATGGCGGCCGCTCCCGTCGTCGGCCCGGCCGCGGCACGGGCCCAAAGCCCGCAGACCAGCCCGCCGGCGGCGCAGACCGGCGCCTCCGCGCCGGTCGCCCGGTTGAACCAGGCGCTGCTGGACCTCATGCGCAGCGGCGCGCGCGAACCGTCGCGCGCCCGGCTCCAGCGCTTCATGCCCGTGATGCGGGAAGCCTTCGACTTGGAAGCGGCGCTGCGCGTCGCCGCCGCCCCCTATTTCGACCGCGCGAACGAAGCCGAAAAGCGGCAGGCGCTCGACGCGTTCTCCCGGCGCAGCGCGGCGCAGTACGTGGAGCGCTTCGACTCCTACGAGGGGCAGAGCATCGACATCATCGGGCAGCGGGACGGACCGCGCGGAACCACGCTGGTGGACACCCACGTGAAGAAGCCGGGGAAGGAGCCGGTGCGCCTGACCTACGTGCTGCGGCCGCAGGGACAGACCTGGAAGATCCTCGATGTGCTCGCCAAGGGCACCATCAGCCAGGTCGCCACGCAGCGCTCGGAATTCCAGACGATCCTGCGCAACGGCGGGCTGGCGGGGCTGACGAACGACCTCAACGCCGCCGCCGACCGGCTGCTCGGCGGGGCGTGAGGGCATGGGCCTGTCGCTCGTCACCGGCGGCAGCGGGTTCATCGGCGGCCACCTCGTCGCGGCGCTGGCGGAGCGCGGCGAGCGGGTGCGCATCCTCGATATCGTCCCCCCCGGGCCCCCGCCCGAGGGCCCGCCGCCCGGCGTGACGGTCGTGCGCGGCTCGGTCCTCGACCGCGACGCGGTGGAGCGGGCGTTCGAGGGCGTCGACCGGGTGTTCCACCTCGCCGCCGTGGCGCAGCTCTGGCACCGTGACCGGTCGATGTTCGAGCGCGTCAACCACCGCGGCACGCAGACCGTGCTGGAGGCCGCCGCGCGGGCCGGCGTGCGCCGGTTCGTCCACTGCTCGACAGAGAGCGTGCTGATCGCCGGGCGCGGTGGGCGGCCGGTGGACGAACGGTCCGATCCGGGCCTGGAGGGCATGGCCGGTCCCTACTGCCGCTCGAAATACCTCGCGGAACGGGACGCGCTGGCCGCCGCCGCCGCGGGCCTGCCGCTCGTGGTGGTCAACCCGACGGCCCCCATCGGGCCGGGCGACCGCGGGCCGACGCCGCCGACCGCCATGCTGCGCCTCTTCCTG
Organism: Azospirillum sp.; assembly: GCF_050789165.1. Lineage (NCBI taxonomy): Bacteria > Pseudomonadati > Pseudomonadota > Alphaproteobacteria > Rhodospirillales > Azospirillaceae > Azospirillum > Azospirillum sp. The sequence goes on along the minus strand of NZ_JBOZRT010000154.1, from coordinate 28,988 downwards.
CGCGGCGGGCCGCGGCTGATCCTGGACTGCACGCTCAACCTCGTGCACGTCCGCGATGTTGCCGACGGCATGATCCTGGCGGCGGAGCGCGGGGCGGTGGGCGAGCGCTACATCCTCGGCGGGAGCGACGTGCGGCTGTCCGACCTCGCGGCCCGCCTCGACCGGCTGGCCGGGCGCCGCCCCCGGCGCCGATGGGCGGTCCCCGCCCCACTGGCCCTGGCCGCCGCGACCCTCGACGAATGGGTCAGCGACCACCTCTCCCATCGCCCTCCCCGGGCGCCGGTCACCGGCGTGCGTCTGGCGCTGGCCGCCGCCGGCGTGGACGGCGGCAAGGCGGCGCGCGACCTCGGCTACCGCCCACGCCCCCTGGACGACGCCCTGGAGGACGCCGTGGCGTGGCTGACGCGCGCGGACGGCGCCCGGATCAGATCGGCCGTGTCCTTTTGAGGACACCGGCGCGAAGGCCACCGGAAGCGTTGCCGCTTCATACGCACGCATGACATAAGACGTTCGCGCGATGCCGCCGATCCCGGCGGGCAATGGTTCCTGAACGAGCGCAGCCGGATGTTTGGTGACGTCTTTCCGTGAACGACGTCACATCGCCGCCCCGCGCCATTCATCACGCTCTTTGTCAAAGCACCCGTATTGTTTACTGCAGGTCGATGAAATGAAGAAGGTGGGGCGCAAACCCACGACGCTGATGGTCGGAGTGGCTCTGCTTCTGTCCTGTGCCTTCCTGGCGGCGTGCGCGCGGGGAGTGGACGACCGCGCGGACGTGCGGGCGGCGCTCGACCAGTACCGGCTCGACGTCGACGCGCTGCGGCCGCGCGGCGCACCACGCCCCGACCAGGAGGCCGGCCACGCGCTCTTCGGAAACGCGTTGCGCCTTGTTTTGGAGACGTACGTCACGCCGTCCGATCCGCGCCGGCTGGTCGCCACGGCCGTCGAGGGGTACCGGGCGAAGCGGGATGGCGACCCCGACGCATCGACGCGGGTGCTGACCGAAGCGGCGATCGACAGCATGCTGGCCGCGCTCGATCCCTATTCGGCGTTCCTCAGCACGGAGCACGTGCGCGCACTGCGCGACGAGATCTATGGCGATCGCGCCAGCCTCGACGGCGAGGGCCCCTCGACGGCCGGCGCCATCCCCAAACGGTCCAGGCTCCGCCCCGTCACCCAGCGGCTGGCCGGCGACGTCGCCTACATCCGCATCCGGCAGTTCAACGAGCTGACCGGCGCGCAGGTGGCCGAGGCGCTGGAGAGCCTGCGCCGGCAGAGCCGGGGCCGGCTGGCGGCGGCGGTTCTCGATCTCCGGGACAATCCCGGCGGGCTCGTCGAACAGGCGGTGAAGGTTGCCGAGCAGTTCGTCGGCTCCGCGCAGATCGTGTCCACGCGCGGGCACGGCGTGGGGACCCGCCACTATTTCTCGGGCGCATCGGCGGACCTGCTGGCCGGGCTCCCGATGGCGGTGCTGATCAACGACCGCTCCGCCTCGGCGGCGGAAATCGTCGCCGGCGCCCTGCAGGACTACCAGCGTGCGGTCGTGTTCGGGACGCGCAGCTTCGGCAAGGGCTCCGTCCAGACGGTCTACTGGCTGCCCGGCGGCGAGGCCGTCCGCCTCACCACGGCGCGCTATTTCCGGCCGTCGGGCGCCGCGGTGGACTGCGTCGGCATCGCACCGAACGTCGAGGTCCGGCCCGCCCCGTCGGTCGCGGCGGGGGCCGCGGGCCGCGCCGGAGGCAGCCCGTACTTCGGCCGTCCGCCCTGCTCCATCGCCATCTCCCCGCCGTTGGAGACCATGCCGGCCGCCGCCCTCTGTCCCGAGGTCGCCGCCGACGCTCCGGACCGCCCTCTCGACTGCGCGCTTGTCGCGCTTCGCACGAGACGGCTGTCCGCCTCCGTGCAGACGCGCGCCGCAGCCGACTGATACCAAAGGCGCTTGATGGCTTCCATCAAGCGCCTTTGGTTCAAACCCGGCAGCTCAATGCAACGCATTGAGCGAGAGGGTCATACGGCCGGCCGATCATGGAAGCTTCCATGCGCCGGCCGTATGATACCCACGCGGCGGTGCGCCGGCACACCCTGCCGGAAACCAGGGCGTTACCGTAGCATCGGCCCCGGCCGCCGCCGGATACTTCCGCCATGCCGCCGCATGCGGCTCGATGGACGCGCAGGGCAGGCCTGCGGCACTCCCGACGCGGTGTCCTGTTCCTGCTCCTCCTCGGTACGGGAATGGTGCTGACCAAACAGGAGGTCGGTCGTGGCGGCGAGAGCGAGAATGGTCCTGCTGGCAATCCTGGTTCTCGCCGCCCACGCCCTCACTCCGGCGTGGGCCGCCGAGAAGCCGACCTACGAGAAACGCGACCGGACGATCTTCGACCTGCTCGACGATAACCACGACGGCGTAATCTCGATGCCCGAGTTCAAGAACAATCAGATGTTGATATTCTACCTTCTGGACCGCAACAAGGACATGGTCCTGACACGCAATGAGACGGTCCTGCCGCCGGACCTCTTCGACAAGATCGCCGGGCCGAAAGGCAAGATCAACACCATCGAGTTCATGGATGTCGTGGACGAGGCCTTCAAGAACGCGGACACGAACCACGACGGCAGCATAGACCACAACGAATTCAACGCGCTGATGCGGCGGGTCCGGCAATAGCCGCGAAACCGCGGCTCGCCTGGGACGTTCGTTTCTCTGCCGGTCCGGTCCGGATCGGCTCCCTCTGTGGAGGTGCCGGCACGATGACCGGGTACGTCCAGGACGCCGACGGCCTCGACCCGTTCGCCTACATCGCCGACGTGGTGAAGCGCTCCGGCTCGTCCTTCTCGCTCGGCATGCGCATCCTGCCAACCGAGCAGCGCCGGGCGATGTATTCCATCTACGCCTTCTGCCGCGAAGTGGACGACATCGCCGACGGGGACGAGACCGACGCGGTCAAGCGCGCGGACCTGCACGAATGGCGGATCGAGGTCGAGCGCCTGTACGCCGGGCACCCGACCCGCCCGACCAGCCGGGCGCTGATCGGGGCAGTGCGGCGCTTCGGCCTGCCGCGCGACGAGTTCCTGACGATCATCGACGGCATGGAGATGGACCTGGGCGACGGCCTGTACGCCCCGGACACGGCGACGCTGGCGCTGTACTGCCGCCGCGTCGCCGGGGCGGTGGGCATGCTGTCGCTGCGGGCCTTCGGGGCGGACGAGCCGGAGGCGCGCGACTTCGCCCGGGCTCTCGGCGAGGCGCTGCAGCTCACCAACATCCTGCGGGACATCGGCGAGGATGCCGAACGGGGCCGCCTCTACCTGCCGGGCGATCTGCTGCGCCGCCACGGCATCGACCCGGCCGCCGGCATCCCGGCGGTGCTCGCCCACCCCGCCCTCGACGCCGCCTGCCGTGCCCTGGCGGCCACGGCGCGCGCGCGCTTCAGGGAAGCGGACCACGCCCTGCTCCATTGCCGGCGCGCCCGGCTGCGCCCGGCCCTTCTGATGATGGGCATCTACGAAGCCATCCTCGACGCCCTGGAAAGGCGCGGCTGGCATGGTGCGGACGCGACGCTGACGCTGAGCAAGCCGCGCAAGCTGTGGGCGGCCCTCGCCCGGGGCCTGCTGCGGCCGGCCTGGCGACCGTCCAGGTGACCGGCGCCCATGGACGGACGGCCCTCGTTCCCGCGCACCCAGTCCCTGGAGACCCGGTCGAGCCCCCTCGACCGGCTGGTCGACCGGACGGCGGCGGCGTTGAAGGCGTTGCAACAGGACGACGGCCACTGGGTGTTCGAGCTGGAAGCCGACACCACCATTCCGGCCGAATACATCCTGACCCGCCACTTCCTCGGCGCTCCCCCCGACACCGGGCTGGAGGCCCACGTCGGCCGCTACCTGCGGGCCAGGCAGCGCCGCGACGGCGGCTGGCCGCTGTTCCACGGCGGTGACGCCAACATCAGCGCCTCGGTCAAGGCCTACTTCGCCCTCAAGATGATCGGCGACGACCCGGAGGCGGAGCACATGCGCCGCGCGCGCACGGCCATCCTCGCCGCCGGCGGAGCCGCCCGCAGCAACGTCTTCACCCGCATCCTCCTGGCGCTGTACGGGGAGGTGCCCTGGCGCGCGGTGCCGGTGATGCCGGTGGAGCTGATGCTCGCGCCGCGCTGGTTCCCGGTGCATCTCTCGAAGATCGCCTACTGGTCGCGCGTCGTGGTCGTGCCGCTCCTCATCCTCCAGGCGCTGAAGCCGCGGGCGCGCAACAGGCGGGACGTCCACATCGGCGAGCTGTTCGTCACGCCGCCCGACCGGGAACGCCGCTACAACGTCAACCCCACCGGGTCGGCCCTCGGCACGGCGTTCCTGGTGCTCGACCATGCGCTGCGCGCGGCCGAGCCGCTGATCCCGCGGGCCCTGCGCCGGCGCGCACTCCGTACGGCGGAGGCCTTCCTGCTGGAGCGCCTGAACGGCGAGGACGGGCTGGGCGCGATCTTCCCGGCCATGGTCAACGCGGTGCTCGCCCTCGACGCCCTGGGCTACCCGCAGGACCATCCCCACGCCGTCGCCGCGCGCCGCGCCATCGACCGGCTGCTGGTCGGCTACGGCGACCGCGCCTACTGCCAACCCTGCGTGTCGCCGGTGTGGGACACCGCGCTGACGGCGCACGCGCTTCTGGAGGCCGGGGAGCCGCCGGACGGCCCGGCGCTGCGGCCGGCGCTGGACTGGCTGCGCGACCGGCAGATCCTGGACCGCACCGGCGACTGGGCGGAGGGACGGGCCGGCGGCGCGCCGCGGCCGGGGGGCTGGGCGTTCCAGTACCGCAACGACCTCTACCCGGACGTCGACGACACCGCCGTGGTCGCCATGGCGCTGCACCGCGCCGATCCCCGGCGGTACGCCGACGCGGTCGCGCGGGCGGCCGAATGGGTCCTGGGCATGCAGAGCCGGAACGGCGGATGGGGCGCCTACGATGCGGACAACACGCGCCACTACCTGAACCACATTCCCTTCGCCGACCACGGCGCGCTGCTCGACCCGCCGACCGCGGACGTGACCGCCCGCTGCCTGGGCTTCCTGGCGCAGATCGGCCTGGGCCGGGACCATCCGGCCGTGGCCGGCGCGGTCGGCTTCCTGCTGCGCGAACAGGAGGCCGACGGGTCCTGGTACGGCCGCTGGGGCACCAACTACGTCTACGGCACGTGGTCGGTGCTGTGCGCGCTCACCGCCGCCGGCGAGGACGCCGGGTCGCCGGCGGTGCGGCGTGCGGTGAGATTCCTCGAATCCCGCCAGCGGCCGGACGGCGGCTGGGGCGAGGACTGCGCCACCTACTGGCGCGAGCGCAAGGCCGAGGCGAAGGCCAGCACGCCGTCGCAGACGGCCTGGGCGCTGCTCGGCCTGATGGCGGCCGGCGCCGTCGACAGCGACGCCGTGCGCCGCGGCATCGACTACCTGGAACGGGCGCCGCGGGCGGGAGCCCGCTGGGCCGAGGACCTGTACACCGGGGTGGGCTTTCCGCGCGTCTTCTACCTGCGCTACCATGGGTACGCGGCCTACTTCCCCCTGTGGGCCCTGGCGCGCTACCGCGCGCTCCAGCGTCGCAACAGCCGGCGTGTCGGCCATGGCCTATGATCGACCGGGCGTGTGAGCCTTGACCCGCCTGGGGATCCTCACCGGGGTCCGGGCCGAGGCCCGGGTCCTGCGGGTGCTGTCCGGCACCGCCCCCCTGACCGCGTGCAGCGGTGCCGACGCGGACCGCGCGCACCGGCTCGCGGCGGAGATGGGGGCCCGCGGAGCGACCGCGCTGGTCAGCTTCGGGCTCGCCGGCGGCCTAACCCCAGGGCTGAAGGCGGGCACGCTGCTTCTCGCCTCGGGGGTTGTCCTGCCCGACGGGTCCGAGCGCCCCGTCAGCCCGGCGTGGCGCGCCGCCGTGCTGGCGCGCGCGCAGGCCGCGGGCCTGAGCCTGTCCGGCGGGCGCATCGCGGGCGTGCGGCGGATGGCGGCAACGCCGGCCGACAAGCGGGCGCTGGCCGAACGCAGCGGCTCGGCCGCGGTCGACATGGAAAGCGCGGCGGTGGCGCTGGCGGCACGGGAGGCGGGCCTGCCGTTCCTGGTGCTGCGGGCGGTCGCCGATCCCCCGGACGCCGGCGTTCCCCCGTGGGCCCTCGCCGGCGTGGGGGACGACGGCCGCCTCCGCCCGTTCCGCATCGCCGCCGGCCTGCTGCGCGATCCCCGGAGCCTGCCCGCCGCGCTGCGCCTCGCGCGCGACGGGCAGGCCGGCCTGTCGGCGTTGCGGGGCGCGCTGGCCCGCCTCGGTTCCCTCGATCCGCCGTGAGGCGCGGGCCGCTCACGGCTGCGCGGCGGTCATCATCCGGCCCGTGCGGATGGTGGCGAGGGCGCATTCGAGCGGCACGTCCAGCACCACGTCCGGCGTCGTCCCGGACGCCGCGCGCGCGATCTCCGGGCAGAGGTCGGCCATGGACCACCGCTGCGGCGGGGGCGGGGCGGTGGTCGGGTCGCACGCCGCGTGGTCGGGCAAGGCGGTCACGGCCGGGGCCGGGTTCAACGGCCCCTTCATGTGCGGGGTGGGCATGATCTCGACGTTCGGGGAAATGCCGAAGCACTCCACCGAGGCGCCGGACGGCCGGAAATAGTGCGCCGTGGTCAGCCGGATGCCCTCGCCGGTCGGCAGCCAGAAGACCGTCTGGACCGTCCCCTTGCCGTAGCTGCGCGTCCCGAGCAGCAGGGCGCGCCGGTAGTCCTGCAGCGCGCCGGCGACGATTTCCGAGGACGAGGAAGAGAAGCCGTTGATCAGCACCACCAGCGGCGCCCCGTGCAGCACGTCGTTGGAATCGCCGGCCCGGTAGCGCTGCGTCGCTGCGGCGCGGCCGCGCGTCGAGACGATCTCCGCCGGTCCCAGGAAGCGCCCGGCGACCTTTATGCCCTGTTCGAGCAGGCCGCCGGGATTGTTCCGCAGGTCCAGCACGGCGCCCGCCAGCCGGCCGCCGGCCTGGAGGCGCATCGTCTCGATGGCCTCGCTCAGGCTTTGGGCGGTCTGCTCGTTGAAATAGGCGATGCTGACGTAGGCGATGTCGCCGTCCAGCCGGTACAGGAGCGGACGGACCTTGAAGACGGTGCGTATCATGCTGATGCGCACCGGGGACTTGCCGTCGGGCCGGAGCACCTGGAGATCGACCGCGCGGCCCGCCGGCCCGCGTATGCGGGCCGCCACGTCGTTCAGGGTCAGCCCCCTGACCTGCTGGCCGTTGATGGTGACGATGAGGTCGCCGGAGCGCACGCCGGCGCGGGCCGCCGGCGAGTTCTTGTCGGAGCTGACGACGCGCAGGAGCCCGGTGCGGTCGTCCATCGCGACGTCCATGCCGAAGCCGGCGTACTCCCCGTGCATCTGCTCCCGCAGATTGTTCACGTGCTCGGTGTCGAGGAATCCGGAATAGGGGTCGAGCCCCGACAGCATGCCGTCGATCGCCGCCTCGGTGAGCACATGGCGGCTGGCGTCGGGCTCGCTCTCCTTGCGCGCCCACATTCCCTCCAGCGCCCGATCGACCAGGAGGTGGGGGGCGGTGGGGTTCACGTACGCGCCGAGCACCAGGCGCATCGCCCCGGCGAAGAGCATGTAATCGGGGTCCGAGGGCGGAAGCACCGCGCCCGGATGCACCTTGACGAACTCGTATCGGTACCGGTCCAGGGCGGGCTGCAAGTCGGGGCGCGCGTCGATCGCCGTCGCGCACGCGGACGGGAGAAGGCCTGAAACCAACAGCATGAGCATGGCCATGCCCCTGGCTGATCGTATTCCCTTGTGGATCATGGCGCGCCTCCGCAAAGACCTGACCCCGCACCGGGGCCGCACGTGCCGTCGTCAATGACCGGGAGGCGGATTGACGATCACGTACGTGACGTTCCCGTCCACATAGCTGCGGTTGTACCAGGTGCCGCTACAGCCGTAGTAGTTCACGCCCGACGCCGCCACCACCGTCGGCGAGCAGGGGAGCGTGGTGATGTAGGTCGGCGTCGCCGCGGCGGCGCCGGCCATGAAGCCCACGGTCGCGCCGACCGCCGCCCCGGCGAAGGCGTAGCCCCAGTTGTCGTCGTCGTAATCGTAGCCGTAGCCATGCCCGTCCCAGTTGCCGGAGATGTTCTGCGCCGCCTGGGACCGGGCCTCGGTGCGCTCGGTCTGGCCCTGCTGGCGGACTTCCGTGCGTTCGGTCTGGCCCTGCTGCCGCTGCCCCTGGCGCTCGGTGCGTTCCTCCTGGCGCGACGAGCCGGAGCTCTCCCGGGCTTCGGTGCGGGACTGCCGTGTGTCGGCGCGCTGCCCGGACCGCTCGGTGGCCCCGGCCTGCCGGGTGGTCGTCTGGCGGGCGCCGGTCTGCGTGGACGCCGTGCGCTGCGCCGAGAGCTGGCCTCCGCCGGCCTGCCGGGCTCCGCCCGCCGGCCGCGGCGCCGAAAAGCTGCCGCCCGCCGCCGCACCGGAGCGGGAGAATCCGCCACCGCCGCCTCCACCGCCGCTCGGGCGCGAGAAGCCGCCGCCACCGCCTCCGCCGCGGCCACCGCCACCGCCTCCGCCGCCACGGCCGCGGCCGCCCTGGGCATAGGAATCCGCCACCGACGCGGCGACCAGGATGACGGAGGCGGTGATGGAAAGGACGATCCGTATCGATCGGGATGTCATTTCGGCGCTCCTTGCGTGTTGCCGGATGCACCGGATGTTCCGAGGCTCGTGTCCTCAGGCGCGGGCGCCTGCCCGGTCATGGACCGCGGAACCCGGATCAGGAAGGGGATGCGCTCGGCCCCGTCCGGCGGACGGAAGGCGAGCTGTGCGGGCGAGAAGCCGGGATTCAGGGTCCAGTCCGACAGGTCGGCGCGGAATTGCGGCTCCCCCTCGTCGTTCTTGTAGGTGATCGTGATCCGCTGCGGCAGGGGCGGGTCGCCGGCCGTGATCCAGATCTGGAAGTCGATGTCCTCGGTCTGGCCGGCGAGATGGTCCGTGGGAACCGCGGTCAGCGTGTCGCGCTCCACGTAGTCGAGGGCCTGCAGCCGTTCCTCCAGCTCCGCCGGCAGCGTGCTGACCAGCATCAACGCCAGCGGCACCTTGACCTGCAGGTCCTGGACCAGATGGCGCACCGCGTCGTCCACGCTGCCCGTCTGCTCGACCTGGGCGTAGGCGTTGTCCGCGGGGTTGAACACGGTGATCGCCTTGCCGTCGAAGGTCACGAGCGTGCGCTTGCCGTCGCTCTGCTGCGCGTCGACCATGAGGGCGCCGGGGCGCTGGAGTTTCACGGTGCGCCGCTCGCCGAACTCGATCTTCTCGCCGGTGTCCTGCACGACGTCGTAGTTGGCCCGGATGGTCACGCTGAACCCCGAAGCCTTCGCCAGGGTGTCGGCCATGCGCTTCAGGGTCTCCATCGCCGCGCCGTCGATGGGATTCTCGTCCGCTTCCGCCGGGGCCGCCGCCTGCGGAGGGCCGCCGGCCGGCGGCGCGTCGGCGGCCATCGCGGGCGCGATCAGCAGGGAAACGCACAGTGCCGGCCATGCCAGCCGCATCAGGCTCGTCATCGATACCCCCTTCTGACTCGGAATGGACGTCGGGCCGTTCCGACCGTCCTCAGGCGGCGGTCAGGAACTCGCCCTTCGGCCTCCCTTCTGCGGAAGCCTGGCGATCGCCCCCGCGATTTCGTGGCTCAGCACCGCCAGGTTGTCGTTCATGGCCGCCACCAGCGCCGGATAGCCCTGGTCCCGCACGCGGCTGGACAGGCGGGTCTCGTCCCGCACCAGCACCTTCCGGGTGGCGCCGTCGGTGATCGTCCAATGCGCGTCGAGCACGCTCTGCCCGGACGCGACCCGCTCGAAACGGTCGACCTCGACGTGCACCTCGTAGTCGGCCCGGTCACCGTTCCGGGACGGCATGACGTGGACGCGGTCGTTGGTCAGCAGGGTCGACAGGTTCTCGGCCAGAACGCGGGTGACGTTGGTCGGCAGCCGCTCGGCCCAGCGGTCGTCGCGGTTCGCCTGCAGCTCGTTGGCGCTGGTGTAGGTCACGATCTCCGAACGGTCGAGATACTCGGGCAGGCTGACGAGCTGGACGCCGATCGACCGGCCGCCACCGCGCTTGACCGGGGCGTTCGCCTCCATGGGCGCCAGCACGTAGAGACGCGGGTCCGCGCCGCCGCATCCCGCCACGGCGGCCGTGGCCAGGAGGCTCGACAGAAACCATCGGCGCGGGAACCCACGTGTTGGCATGAAGGTCACCGTCCGGTTATCAGGATGTTCGGGCTGCGGTCGAGCTGGTCGGCGAACGAGCGCAGCGACCTCGACGCGACGGACAGGTTGCCGAGCGTCTGCTCCAGGTTGTTGCGCAGGGGCGAGCGCGGGTCCAACGCCGCATCGACCGTCCGCAGCGTGGTGTCCGCCTGCCGGAGCGCCTTCTCCGCCGCCGCCGCCGCCGCGGTCACGCGGGCGCTGAGCGGCTTCACCTCGCCATCGACCTTGGCGAGGACGCCGCGCAGGTCGGCGACGGCCCCCTGCAGGTCCCCCCGCAGCGCCGCGACGGTTTCCCTGGTCTCCTTGGCGGTGCCGCCGATATCCCCCATCAGCGGCTGCGACTGCGCGTTCACCGTCGCCATGAGGGATTCGAACTGCTGCAGGCCGCCGGCGAGCGCGACCAGCGCGTTCTGCCATTCGGGCTCGGCGAGCAGGGCGTCCGCGCGGGACAGGACCTGCCCCAGGGACGCGGCGATCTGGTCGAGCGGCAGGTTGGCCAGCGCCGATTTCAGCGTCTCCAGGTCCGACTGGACCGACGGGATCTCGAGCACCGACGGCGGCAGCCCGCCGACCCGCGTGGCCGGCGTGTCCGGGTAGTAGTTCAGCTCGATCGCCAGCTGGCCGGTCACGAGGCTCTGCGACACCAGCTTGGCCCGCAGCCCCTGCTCGATCAGGCGCGGATACTCGTCCGGGCGAAGCATCCGGTCGCTCCACTGGACTGAGCCGGGAATGAACTCGAACACCACCGGCATGCGGGCGGCCAGGGTCTGGTTGTCCACCTCGATGCGGATCGACTTCACCTCGCCCACCCGCACCCCGCGGTAGGTGACCGGCGCGCCCACGTCCAGGCCGGCCACCGAGCCCTGGAAGTAGGTGCCGGCGCGCGGGCGCGAGGCCAGGAGGTTGCCGCCGCCGAACAGGGCGACCGCCGTGACCAGCAGCGCCACCGCGCCGACGACGAACCCTCCGACGACCTTGGGATTGGCTTTTGCCGCCATGCGATGTCTCCTTCCCCTGCCGGCGCCGTCACGCGTGCGCCGGCTCGCCGCGGCGCAGGAACTCCCGGACCTTCGGGCTTTCCGCCGCGTCGAGCAGGACCCGCGGGTCGCCGTGCGCGATGGCCGTCCGGCTTTCCGCGTCGAGGAACACGGCGTTGTCGGCGATCGCGAAGATGCTGGCGAGCTCGTGGGTGACGATCACCACCGTGCTGCCGAGATTGTCCCGCAACTCCAGGATCAGGTCGTCCAAGCGGTGCGAACTCAGCGGGTCGAGGCCGGCGGACGGCTCGTCCAGGAACAGGATGTCGGGGTCGAGCGCCATGGCGCGCGCCAGCCCGGCGCGCTTGCGCATGCCGCCGCTGATCTCGGACGGGTAGTACTCCTCGAACCCCCGCAGCCCGACCAGCGCCAGCTTCAGCGACACCACCTCCGCCACCTCGCGCGCGTCGAGCGCGGTGTAGAGCCCGAGCGGCAGGGCAACGTTCTCGGCGAGCGTCATGGAGCTCCACAGGGCGCCGCTCTGGAACAGCACGCCGAAGCGCCGGCTGATCGCCATCTGCCGGTCGGTGTCCCCGCCCCAGAAGCTCTCCCCGTCGTACAGGACGTCGCCGCGCGCGGGCCGGATCAGCCCGACCATGTGCTTGAGCATCGTGCTCTTGCCGCAGCCGCTGTCGCCCATGATGACGAAGATCTCGCCACGGCCCACGCTGAAGCTGACGTCCCGCTGCACGACGTAGGTGCCGAACGCCATGTCGAGGTTCCGGACGACGATCCTGGGGGTTTCCGTTTCCACGCGCCCCTCCCCTACAGGCCGACGATGTTGAGGAGGACGGCCAGCACGGCGTCGCTGATGATGATGTAGACGAGCGACGTGACCACCGCCGACGTGGCGGCGTTGCCGACCGCCGCCGCGCTGCGCCCCGACTGGATGCCGCACATGCAGCCGGCCACGGCGACCAGCGCGCCGAACAGCACGCTCTTGCCCCAGCCGATGAAGAAGTCGGTGAAGGCGAAGCTGGCGCGCGTCTGCTCCAGATAGACGGTGCCGGTCAGGTCGAGCATGCCGATGCCGACCAGGAATCCCCCGAGCATGCCGGCGAAGGCCGCGTAGAGATAGAGCAGCGGCATCATCAGCATCAGCGCCAGCATGCGCGGCAGCACCAGGAAATCGACCGGCGAGACCCCCAGCGTGATCAGCGCGTCGATCTCCTCGTTGGCCTGCATGGTGCCCAGCTGCGCGGCGAAGGCCGCCCCCGTGCGCCCCGCCAGCACGATGGCGGTCATGATGGCCGCCATCTCGCGCGTCATCGCCACGGTGACGAGGTTGGCCACGTAGACCTCCGCCCCGAAGGTGCGCAGCTGCACGGCGCCGACGAACGCGAGGATCAGCCCGACGAGCAGCGAGATCACCGACGCGATGAGCAGCGCCTCCGCCCCGCACTCCTGCACGATCAGCAGGAGGTCGGAGCCGCGGAACCGCGCCCGCCCGGTGAGGAGCCGGAGGAAGGACAGGGTCGCCTCTCCGAGGAAGGCGAGCGTGTCCTCGGCCCCCTTCCACGCGCGCAACGTGCCCTCGCCCACCACGTCGAGAACGGGCTTGCGGACGGCGGCGCGGCGCGTCCCCGTCTTCTCCGGGACCGCCAGGGCCAGATCCACCAGCCGCCGGACGCCGGACGGCAGGCCGTCCTTGTCGAAGGCGATCGTCCGCGCGCGGCACAGCGCCTCGAGGCCGGCCACGAACGACACCAGCGAGGAGTCCCACAGCCCCAGCCCGGCCGCCTGGACCGTCACCCGGGTGGGCGCCGGCTGGCCTGCCACGTGCCTGGCCGCCGTTTTGACGGACGGCATCCCGTGCCGCACGGTCCAGTCCCCGGCGCAATGGACCGCCAGCGTCCGACCGTCGAGCATTTCGAGCCGCATGAGCTCTGCCATAGCCGTTCCGCGCCCCTGTCCTCGAATGCGACGGGAGGCCCACAGGCCGCGCCGCGGCCTCAGCCTCCGCTCTTCTTCTGCGAGCCTTCCTTCACGCCGCGCTGGTAGGCCGTGTCCTCGCTCCGCTTGTGGTAGTCGTAGAGGAGGCCGCCGGCCAGGCCGGCCCCGGCGCCGATGGCCGCGCCCATGCCGGCGTTGCCGGCGATGGCGCCGATGAGGGCGCCGCCGGCGGCACCGCCGGCCGTGCCGGTGAGCGCGCGCTGCTGCGTCGGGTTCATGTCGCTGCAGGCGGCGAGCGGGACGGCGATGGCGGCGACGGCGATGAATTTCTTCGGGATCATGGCGCCCCCCTTACGGCTGGCGTTGAATGAGCGCGACCAGCCGGTCACGCGTGGCACGGAAAGCGCTGCGCCAGGAAGCGGAACATCCCTTCGACCGGAGGCGTGTCCAGCTGCTTGGAGTTCTGCTTCGCCCAGGCGACGAATTCCGCGATGATCTCGTTGCGGGGCGGCGTGGGGTTCGGGGCGCAGACGAGCGGCCGCTTCTTCTCGGCGGCCGTCACCACCTGATGGTACTGATAGGCCCCGACCGCGAAGCCCTGACAGAAATGCAGCGCGGCGACGCCGGTGGTGTCCGTCGGCCTGGCCTCGCACAGCCGCACCAGATCGCCGGTCGTGGCGACGCGGAAGTTGGATTCCGACGGGTCCGCCGATGTCTGCGCACCGAGGGCCGCGGCCCCCATGGCGACCGCGAACGCGGCGAGCGCGATGGTGAAACGAGCGTGCATGGTCCGCCTCCGGATGTGTCCTGCACCTTGCCCGACCCCGCCCCGCGCCGGCATCCCTGGGATGTCCGGCAGAACGGGGCGGGGTTTCGTCAGGTGCTGTTCGTGCTCGCCGAGCACCCGATGCACCGCGCGTCAGTAGCCGGCCTGACCGGCACCGGGCATGCGGTTCAAGGGCAGCCGCTTGCCCTGGGCGACGTCGACCGCGGTCCGCAGGTCGGCGGCCGCTTGGCGAACGCCGGTGCGGGCGGTGTCCATGCTCGACATCGTCGCGTCGACGTCGAAGACCGGCGGCGTGTAGCGGCGCACGGCCGCGGCGAGCAGCTTGGAGGTCTGGGCGTCGTAGATCTCGGTGGCGACGACGAGCGAACCGGTGAACCCGCCGCTGCCGCCGGGCGCCCCCTGGACCGCGTTGGACACGGCGCCGATCGGCAGGATCCGGGATCCCGAAGTCCCGCTCGAGCCTTCCTCGACGCTGACGATCTTCTGGACGATGCGCGCGGTGCCGGGGGTGGGACGCGTGGTCACCGCGTAGCTGTCCCCAAGGGCGCGGCGCGATTCGGCGGTCAGCATGGCCGCGAGCTCGTTGAGCTGCGAGTCCGACAGGCCGGCGAAGCTCGCCTCGGGCCCGCGATAGATCGAGGCCGGCTCGATGATGAAGCGCGAGTACTGCTTGAAGTCGACGTTCTGGACCTTGTAGAGCCAAGCCCCCGGCCGGTCGGGATCCTGGCGCATGGCGGAAACCGACGCCATGTCCGCGGGTCGCTGCGTCATCTCCGCAGTTGTGCACCCAGCCAAGCCGGCAACGGTTAGAACTCCGATCAGAGCACCAAAGCAATGGGTCGAGGGTTTCATGGCCTTATCCTTCAAGTGGAAGGTTGTTCCGCGGCCCATTGAGCCCCACGACGTAAGCGTTGCAAAAGTAGCATTCACCAGGACGGCCCCATGCTACGGTAACGTTGCAAAACCTCCTGACGGCGGCAGATGATGCTCCCGGCGCACTGATCAGCGCCCGTCGGACGATGCCCATTGGGGAGCGATGGCGAGGCCGGCCTTCTGCAACCCGTCGACGATCATGGCGATGGTGGACGGGTTGATGTTCCGGCGTTCGAACTCGGAGGCGGCCTTGCTGGCGAAATCGGGTTCGAGCCGCAGGATCTCGCCGACCTCGTAGGCGGCCTCGGCCGCGCGGCCGGTCTGACCGTAGATCATCGCCAGGACCACGTGCGCGTAGACCAGGGCCGGCTGATCGACCCGCTTGGCTTCCGCCAGCGCCTCGTCGTATCGGCCGTTCATGTAATGGTACAAGGCAAAGGTGATACGGTACCAGTCGGGATGGGCCGGATTGCGCGCGAAAGCCTCCCGGATCAACGGGATGCCCTTCTCCCATTCGCCGACCAGACTGTAGCTCCGCCCAAGGTCGGCGAGCACGTCGCTGTCGTTGGGATTGAGCGCGAGCGCCGTTTCATAGGCCGCGATGCTGCGGCCGGGCTCGTGGCGCAGCCAATGCGCCAGGGCGACCGCCTTGTGCGGAAGGGGGCTGTCGGGCGCCAGCGTGGCGGCGTGTTCCGCCAGCCGGAGGCCGGACGCGATGGGATCGGGCCGGGACTTCACCGGGTTGAAGCCCAGGCGGGCTTCGTCGATGTACGCGATGGCCAGCGCCGCCCAGGCGTCGGCGTACAGCGGATCGGTCTGGGTGGCGCGTTCCAGGCAGGTCCTCACCTGACCGTGGAGATCCGAGGTCGGCTGCCGCCAGTACCGCCGCGTCCGCAGCATGCATTCATAGGAGGACAGCGCGGTGGGGGACAGCGTGGCCGTGGCCCGCAACTCCTCCTTGTCGATCACGCCGTTCGACTGCGCCAGGGCTCCGGCGACCTGAACCGCGATGTCCTGGCGGACATCGATCATGTTGGAGGGGTTGAAGGTCCCGCGATACCCGTTCGACCAGACATAGCGCTGATCGTTCGCGTCGATGAGGGCGACGGTGATTTGTATCTGGTCGCCGACCTGGTTGACGCTGCCTTTCAGGACATAATCGATGTTCGTATCGACGCGCGCCCGGCGCAACGCCGTTTCGGACCCGAAGCGGAACGTCGTGCGCGCGCCGAAGACGAACACGTTCCGGAACCGGATCAGGGCACCGATGAGATCCTCGGTGAAGCCCTCGACGAACACGTCCTGCGCCGGATTTCCGGTGCCGTTCGTGAAGGGCAGCACCAGGAGCGCCGGCCCGCGCACGTTGGCCGCGAGCTTTTCCCCTTTGGCTGGGTGCGGCGCGGGCGCGGAGAACCACACGGCCGCGAGCAGCGACAGCAGGACGGCGCCCGCAACCGCGCCGGCGACGACCCTGTAGCGCTTGAGGGCCGCAACCGCCGCCGCGCGCAGCGACCGCGCCGGTGCGTTGCCGGGCATAAGGGTGCCGGCCGCGGCCGGCCGCATGGCGACGGCGCCCGTACCGACCGCAGCCGGCGGTTCCGGGTCCACGAACGCGTCGGGGCACTCAACCGGGTCCGCCTCCTGCTTCACGATGAACCGCGGTACGTAGCCGCCTTTCGGGATGGTGATCTGGATGGGGTCCAGGGCGCCTTCGGTCAGATAATACTGCTCCAGGCACCGCCGGATCCGGCCGGCCTGGATTCGCACCACCGGATCGATCAGAGGATCGAAGTTGGCGTCGCGGTCGAACACATCCATCGCGATGGTGAAGGCCTTGATCCGGTCGGCATGGCCGGCCTGCGTCTCGTCGACGACGAACTTCAGGAACCGGCGCTTCCTGGTGGAGCCACGGAATCCCCTGCTGGCCAGAACACGCTCCAGCGCATCCTCGATCAACTTCGGTGGGATCGATTCATCAGAAACGTTCGGCATGAACTCCCCCAACTTTCAGCGCCTTGACGGCTTGCCGGTGCGTTCGCCCGATGGGCGGCAGCGGGCCGCCGGAGAAAATCACGCAATACCCCCAAACACACCAATCCATAATCATAGAGACGATATTCAACAATGATCAACTGACAAATCGGCTGATGATCAGTATCTATACCTACCCACTTCGACTTCCCATGATTTTCAGGCGCTTGGCAGAGCATTTTTGCTTGAACATCCAGTCACCTTCAGTTGACGCACTCGTTATGCATGACAGAATGAGGAGGTGAAGCCTTCACTATCCATTGGTATGTACCCATCGCGTCTTGACGCACCCAAGGACGCGGGGGCGCGCGCCCGATACCGTATCAATGTGAACAGTTGCCCTATTCAAGCTGGGGGCTCCCCGCCGCAGGCTGCTACGGATCGAAACGAACGCAGGCGCCCATCGAGCAGGCATCCGACATCGATCCAGTGCCAGTGAAAGCCCCCCACGCCCATGCGGGAGCATCCATGTCGGAAAAGACACAACATGTGGCGGAGCGGTTTCCCGACCTAGCCCAGGCCATCAAGCAGTACGCCTCGGACAACCGTTTCTTCCACGGCTTGTGCGAAGACTACGGCGACGCGGTCGAGATGCTTCACCACCTGGAACAACGGGGCGACTCCGCCGCGTCCGCGCAGTATGCCGTCTGCCGGGAGATCGTGTCGGAACTTGAAGAGGAAATCCTGGCCGAACTTCAGCTCTGGAACGAAGGAGGAGGCCCCCTGGAGGGGCCGGCGAAGCCTTAGCAGCCTCGCTCTCCCATCCGGCGGACCGGCCGCATCGCCGCCCTACTGTTGTTTCAGCTCTCCCGTCACGCCGGCGGCGAGCGACAGCCGGATGAGGTTCGGCAGCCCCGACACCTGGAGCCGGGCCCCGATCTTCGCCCGGTGGGCGTCAACGGTCCGAGGGCTGATCCCGAGCCGGCCGGCGATGACCCTGGTCGGCATCCCGGCGACGACGCCGTTGAGAACCTCCCGTTCGCGGTCCGAAAGCCTGGCCAGCCGGGTGCGGAACTCCGCCAGTTCGGGATCCTCCGCGGCCTCGCACCGGGCGAGCGCCGCATCGATGGCGGAGAGCAGCGCGCGGCGCTCAAAGGGCTTTTCGATGAAGTCCACGGCGCCGGCCTTCATGGCGCGCACCACCATCGGCACCGCAGCCCGGCCCGTCATGAACACCAGGGGCATCGTGATGCCGCGATCCTTGAGCATCTGCTGGAGTTCGATCCCGTCCAGGTCCGGCAGCGAGACATCGACGAGGGCGCACCCCGGCGCACCGCCCTGGGCCGCCCGGACGAAGCTCCAGCCATCGGGATGTTCCGTCACGGCGTAGCCGCATTCCGCCAGCATCAGCGCGGCGGACCGGCGGAAACCCGCGTCGTCATCCACGATGTGCACGAGCTGTTCAGGCATGTGCGGGAGCCTCCGCCTTCGGCATGGCCGCGCGGAAGACAGCGCCGCCCCCGCGAAGGGCGCGGGGACCCTTGGCCATTTCGCCCGGCTCGCGGAACGGTGAAGGCTCGATCATGTCAACCTTTGGCGACGTCGTGACCGGCGGGCGCGTCGCGCCCTGTGGAGGGAAAGAGCGAAGTCGGGAAGCCGATGCCTGCACCCTGCCGGCCACGGCCGGAGTCAGCTGCTTGGCGGCACTGTCCTATGCGAACACAAATGTGCCAAGAACAGCATTCGGGAGGCAATTAGCCCCTCGGGGGCACCCAAAGATTCCCCGATCCTCCACCTATTTCAAAGGATGCAGGGCCAGAATTTGGCAACCGGGCCAATCAATCCTCAGAAATCGCCATGCGCTCGCGTCAGAATACAATATCAAGTCAAAACATTATACGGCCGCAACCTTTTCTTTTGCCTGCGGGATTGCGGCAACCAATCCCAAACGTCACTCGGTTCCGCTTTCCGCGAACCTTGCCGCCCGCCCCTCTCCCGACACCTCACGCGTCCCGGACCGCCCCGACCTTTTCGCGACGTGTCGGGCCGAGCGTTTGGCGCGTCGTGAAACGCCGGGCCTAACGCTTCAGCAGCGCCACGCAGGCCGGCGGGGGCGGCGGGACCTTCGCCGGTTCGCGCGGCGTGTCCTTGCGCGGCTCAAACCAGCTCAGCAGCTCCGCGTCGCAGCCCTCGCCGGGCGGCACCTGGCTCTGCCGCACGCAGTCGGCGGCGTCGGGCGGGCACTCCAGGCGCACGTGGAAGTGCGACGCGTGGCCGAACCACGGGCGGACCTTGCGCAGCCACGCGCGGTCGCCGGTCTCGCCCTCGCACAGCGCCAGCTTGATCGCCGGGTTGACGAAGATGCGCACCACCCGCGGATCGCCCGCCGCCAGCTGCAGCAGGCGCCGCTGCCGCGGGCCGAAGCGGCCGGGGTCGATGCGCTGGCCGGACACGTCGACCATGCTGGGAAAGTCGGTGCGCTCGCGCGCGTCGCGCGGCAGGGCCGGCAGGTCGAGGTCGAACCAGACGTCGGCGTCCAGGCCGATCTGGTGGCTGGCGTGGCCGCTCGGCATGCGGCCGCCGCGCGGCTGCGACAGGTCGCCGACCGCCAGCCGGCCGAGCCTCTCCGCCCCTGCCCGCCGCGCCAGCCCGGCGACGTAGTCGACCAGCGCCGGGTGGCCGAAATTGCGCCCGCGCGACAGGTTGACCGCCTGGTAGCCGGATCCCTCCGGCGGCAGCTCGCGCGCGTCGGCGATGCAGCCGTTGGCGTAGCTGCCGATCGGCTGCGCGGCGTGCGAGGGAGCGGCCAGCAGCAGCCCCGCCAGCAGCGGGAGGATCAGGGGGCGCAGGGTCATCGGTTCAGCGTTCCTCGTCGAAGACGACGGCGTCGTTCACCGCATAGATAGTGCATTCGGCCTTGCCGCTCAGCTCTTCGCAGCGCTCCAGCGCCGCGTCGCGCGCGGCGTCGATGGATTTGCGGTCCCACACCGCCGCCCAGCGGCCGGTGGCCGTCAGGGCGAGCGCCTTGTGGCCGGGGTTCTGCTTGTACTTCACCATGCCGACCTCGCGCGTCCGGTCGGACACGAACGGCACCTTGGCCGGGTCGAACAGACCGCCGCCGGGGATCTCCACCGGCATCGGCGTGAAGGCGGCGGGGCTGTCCAGCACCACGGCGTCGTCCACCGCGTAGAGGGTGCACGGGCTGCCGGCGTTGAGCTGGCAGTGCTGCAGCGCGCCGCGCCGCACGTCCTCGGCGGTCCGCGTCTGCGTGACGTTGGAGACGTAGGCGTAGTTGCCCTTGGGCGAGATCGCCAGCGCCTTGGGCGACGGCAGCGAGGCGAAGCGCCCCAGCGTCTCGCGCGCCTTCGGGCTGACGTAGGGGATCGCCGCCGCGTCGAACAGGCGGATCATCGGCTGTGGCGGCTTGGGCGGCGCGGGCGGCGGGGCCACGGCGACCTGCACCGGCGCCTGCGGCTCGGCCCGCGGGGCGGACGCCAAGGCCGGGGCCGCGGAGAGTTCGGCCAGCCGCGCCTCGGCCAGAGCGGCGAAGGTGCCCTGCGGGAACTGCTTCAGGTACGCCTCGAACATCCGGGGATTGCTGCTGCCCTTGACGCTGTCCCAGAACACCACCTCCTTGTCGGCGGCGGCCGGCGGCGGGGTGATGGTGGTCGGGCCCAGGAAGTAGAAGCGTCCCTCGATGGGCGAGGACGAGACCCAGGGCTGCTGCACGCCGCCGGTGTTGCGCTTCACGGCGACGCCGACGTCGTTGAACACGTCGAACACCGTGCCGCCCGGCGTCAGCACGGCCTTGGACAGCACCTCGGTGTAGGGGCTGTTGGACCCGGCGCCATCGGCGGCGACCGCGCCGGGCTGGGTGGCGTAGGCAATGATGGTGCCGGCCGGCGCCTGCATCTGCGCCAGACCGGAACCGGCGGAGCGCAGGCCCCGCCCGCCGAACGGGTTGTTCCGGCAGGCGTCGAGGATGACGATGTTCAGCCGGCTGTCGGCCAGCGTCATCTCCTCGATCACCAGGTTGACGTCCACCAGCTCGTAGCGGACGTCGGCCTCGCGCGCCACGGTGGCGGTGACCGGGACGAGGTAGTTGCTGCCCTGCACCTGGATGCCGTGCCCGGCGTAGAAGAACAGCCCGACGTCGGCGCCGACCAGCCGGGTGCCGAAGGCGCGGACGGCCTTCTCGATCCCGGCGCGGTCGAGGTCGAGCTGCGGACCGCCGCCGATCAGCTCGAACCCGGCGGCGGCCAGCGCGTCGGCGATGGCGCGGGCGTCGTTGGCGGGGTTGGCCAGCGGGGTCGCGTTCTGATAGGCGCCGATGCCGAGCACCAGCGCGATGCGCTTCCCCTCGGCCAGCGCCGGCCCGGCGGCCAGACAGGCCAGCGCCGCCAGGACGGCAAGGATCCGGCCGAAGACACCCATGCGCTTCCCCTGAGTTCAGGCGCCTGGCGCCACCACGAAGCAGGCCATGCCCTGCCCGACCAGACTGGCGCAGGCGTTGGCCGCGGCCTCCTGCGACAGGCCGGACAGGCGGGCGCGGTAGAGCGGGCCGGACTGCGTGTCGACCGGCTGCACCACCTGCTGGGCGCGCACCAGCATGCCGCCCGGCGCCGCGCGCCGCGCCTTGTCGATCACCCTCAGCCCGTCGTCCGGCGAGCGGAAGGCGCCGAGCTGCACCGTCCACACCCCGCCCCCGACGACCGGCGCGGAGCGTACCGGAGCGGGCGCGGGCGCCGAGGCGCGCACCGGCACCGGAGCGGGCACCGGGGCCGGCGGCGGCAGAGCCTCCGCCACCACGCGCGGCACCGAGGCGGTGGGCAGCGGCGCCAGCGACACCGCGCTGCCGCCCAGTGCCGGAGGAATGGGGGCCGGAGGAATGGGGGCCGGCGCGATGGGCGCGGGACCCGGCGTCGGCGTCGGCAGGCTGGCGACCATCACCTCCCCGCTGTCGGGCTGCGGCGCCGGCGAGTTGTTGAGGCGCGGCGCGATGGAGGCGATGTAGTTGCGCGTCTCCGACGGCAGCGAGCGGTTGCCGGCCAGATAGTCGCCGTAGCAGCGCGGGCCGCAGTTGTAGGCGCCGAGGAAGCCCGGCGAACCGAACAGGTTGTACATCTCGCGCAGGTACGCGGTGCCCGCCATGATGTTGTCGCGCGGCTCGAACGGGTCGGAGCCGAGGCCGTGCTTGCGCCGCATCTCCTCGTAGGTGGCGGGCATCAGCTGCATCAGGCCCATGGCGCCGGCCTTGCTGACGATGGGCTTGCCGTTCATGGTGGTGCGCCCGCCGCTCTCCTGGCGGATGACCTCGCGGATCCACGGCTCCGGCATGCTGAAGCGCTTGGACGCGTCCGCCACGTGGGCGTCGAGTTCCGCCTGGGAGACCGGCTTCGGCGGTCCGCTGGCGCACGCGGTGACCAGGGCGGAGAGGCCGGCGCAGGCCAGCAGCGAAGTCAGGCGACGCACGGCGATCGTCTTCCTCGAACGCGGATTTTGCGAAAACGAGGTGCGACTATCCCATAGATAGGCGAAGGCGTAAACCGCCGCGGCTGTGACTTCGCTTCGGGGGCTTCGCTTGCCCCCTCCCTACCCCTCCCCCGCCGCCGCAGGGGAGGGAACTCCGCCGCTCCGCCCCCTCCCCTGCGTCAGCGGGGGAGGGATGGGGTGGGGGCAAGACCCATCGGCTCCGCCCGCCCCGCCTCCCGCGCCGGCGCCCTCACCCGGAACCACGCGGCGTACAGCGCCGGCAGGAAGAACAGCGTCAGCACGGTGGCGCCGGTCAGGCCGCCCATGATCGCCACCGCCATCGGCCCCCAGAAGGCGCTCTTCGCCAGCGGGATCATGGCGAGGATCGCCGCCGCCGCGGTCAGCGCGATCGGCCGGGCGCGGCGCACCGTGGCCTCGATGACGCCCTCCCAGCGCGAGCGGCCGGAGCGCACGTCCTGCTCGATCTGGTCCACCAGGATGACCGAGTTGCGCATGATGATGCCGGCCAGCGCGATGACGCCCAGCATGGCGACGAAGCCGAAGGGCAGGTTGAACAGCAGGAGCGCCCCGGTCACCCCGATCAGCCCCAGCGGCGCCGTCAGCAGCACCATGAAGACGCGCGAGAAGCTCTGCAGCTGCAGCATCAGCGTCGCCACCATGATCAGCAGCATCAGCGGCAGCATGGCGTTGATCGAGCCCTGGCCCTTGGCGCTCTCCTCGATGGCGCCGCCCATGGCGATGGCGGTGCCGGCCGGCAGCGTGGCGCGCAGCTCGTTCAGCGCGGCGTCGAGCTGCACGCTGACGGTCGGCGCCTGGACGCCGCCGACCACGTCGCCCTTGACGGTCATGGTCGTCTCGCGGCCGCGCCGCCACAGCACCGGCTCCTCCAGCTCGTACTTCAGGCTGGCGACCTGGGAGAGCGGCACGGCGGTGCCGCGGCCGGTGCGCACGCTCAGCTCGCCCAGGCGCGACAGGTCGAGCCGCTCGTCCGAGGTGGTGCGCAGCACGACGCCGATCAGCTCGGTGCCCTCGCGGTACTGCGTGATCGGCATGCCGTTCAGCAGCAGCTGCAGCGCGTTGGACAGGTCCTGCTTGGAGATGCCGAGCGCGCGCGCCTTGGCGGTGTCCACCTCCAGCCGGACGCGCTTCGACAGCTCGTCCCAGTCCAGGTGCACGTTGGCCATGTTGGGATGCGCGCGCATCCGGTCGCGCACCTGATAGGCGATTTTGCGGATCGTCGCCGGGTCGTCGCCGGTGACGCGGAACTGCACCGGGTAGCCGACCGGCGGCCCGTTCTCCAGCCGGCTGACGCGCACCCGCGCCGCCGGGAAGTCGGTCTCCAGCCGCCGCTCCAGCGCGTCCTTGACGTGCTCGCGCTCCTCCAGCCCCTTGGTCATCACCACGAACTGGGAGAAGTTGGCGTTCTGCAGCTGCTGGTCGAGCGGCAGGTAGAAGCGCGGCGAGCCGCCGCCGGTGTAGGCGGTCCAGGTATCGACGTTCGGATCGGCCGCCAGCAGCGTTTCCAGCTTGGCCACCTCCGCCGCCGTCGCCGCGATGGACGAGCCTTCGGCGAGGCGGATGTCGACCAGCAGCTCCGGCCGGCTGGCGGAGGGGAAGAACTGCTGCTGCACGAAGCCGAAGCCGACCAGCGAGGCGACGAACGCCGCCACCGTCACGCCGATGGTGACCCAGCGCGCCCGCACGCAGGCCTCGACCATGCGCCGGAAGATCCGGTAGCCGCGGGTGTCGTAGATGTCCAGCTCGTGCCCGTCCTCGACGATGTGCTTGGGCTTGGGCAGCAGCTTGTACCCGAGGTACGGCGTGAAGATCACCGCCACCACCCACGACAGCAGCAGCGACAGCCCGACCACCCAGAAGATGGCGTTGGTGTACTCGCCCGCCGCCGACTGGGCGAGGCCGACCGGCACGAAGCCCGCCGCCGTCACGATGGTGCCGGTCAGCATCGGGAACGCCGTGGAGGTGTAGGCGTAGGCGCCGGCCCGTACGCGGTCCCAGCCCTGCTCCATCTTCACCACCATCATCTCCACCGCGATGATGGCGTCGTCCACCAGCAGCCCCAGCGCGATGATGAGGGCGCCCAGCGAGATGCGGTGCAGGTCGATGCCGAGGATCTGCATGGACACCAGCGTCAGCGCCAGCACCAGCGGCACCGCCAGCGCCACCACGATGCCGGTGCGCCAGCCCAGGCTGACCAGGCTCACCAGGATGACGATCCCCAGCGCCTCGGCCAGCGATTCGGTGAACTCGCCGACCGAGTGCTCGACCACGCTGGGCTGGTTGGCGACCTGCGCCAGCTCCATGCCGACCGGCAGCTTGGCCTCGACCTTCGCCATCTCGGCCTTCAGCGCCTCGCCCAGGTGCAGGACGTTGCCGCCCTTGGCCATGACGACGCCCAGGCCGATCGCGTCGCGCCCCTTGGTGCGCATGGTGAAGCGCCGCGGCTCCACGTAGCCGCGCTTCACCTCGGCGACGTCGCCGATGGTCAGCATGCGCCCGCCGGTCTCCACCGGGATGGCGCGCACCTCCTCCGCCTTGTCGATGCCGAGATCGACGCGCACGAACACCCGCTGCGACCCGGCGTCCACGTCGCCGGCCGCGGCGATGGCGTTCTCGCGCTGCAACGCCTGGATCACCGTCTCCACCGGCAGCCCGAAGCTGGCGAGGCGCTGGCTGGAGATCTCGACGTAGATCCGCTCCTCCTGCGGGGCGATCAGCTCGACCTTCTCGACGTTGGGCAGGTGCAGCAGGCGGGCGCGCACCTCCTCGGCCACCTTCTTCAGCTGCGCCGGGGTGAAGTCCTCGCCCATGAAGGCGTAGATGGCGGAGTAGACGTCGCCGAACTCGTCGTTGAAGCTCGGCCCGACCACGCCCTCGGGCAGCGTGTAGCGGATGTCGCCGACCTTCTTGCGCACCTGGTACCACAGGTCGGCCACCTTGCGCGGCGGCGTGTGGTCCTTGAGCTGCAGGAAGATCACCGACTCGCCGGGCTTGGAGTAGCTGCGCGCGAAGTCGTAATACGGGACCTCCTCCAGCTTCTTCTCGATGCGGTCGGTGACGAACTGCTCGACCTCGCGCGCGGTGGCGCCCGGCCACTCGGTGCGGATGGTCATTACCTTGAAGGTGAAGGACGGGTCCTCGGCGCGGCCGAGGTTCTTGTAGGCCAGCGCCCCGGCCAGCACGCTGGCGAGGATGAAGAACAGCACCAGCGTGCGGTGCTGCAAGGCCCAGGCGGAGAGGTTGCCGCGGTCCCGGTTCCGATGGCTCATCGCGTGGGCTCCGCCCACACCGTGACCGGCTGGCCGGCGTCCAGCTTGTGCACGCCGGCGGTGACCACCGCCTCGCCGTCCTTCAGCCCGCCCGCGACGATGGCGAGATCGCCCGCGTAAGCGGCGACCGTCACCGGTCGCAGTTCCAGCCGGTCCTTCGCCGGACCGGCGACCACCCACACCGCCGGGCTCTGGCCGCTCTGCGTCACCGCGCTCAGCGGCAGCCGGGCGACCATGCCGCCGCGCTCCAGCCGGGCGGTCAGCGTCGCCGTCATGCCCAGCTGCACGGCGGCCGGCGGGTCCTTCAGCGTGACGCGCGCTTGGTAGGTGCGGGTGCCGGGATCGGCGCTCGGGCTCACCTCGCGCAGCGCCGCCGGGATCTGCAGTCCGGGCTGCGCCCACAGCTCCACCGCCAGGGCGCGCTGCGGCAGCCCGGCGACCTGCTGTTCGGGGATGTTGGCGACCGCCTCCACCTCGCCCAGCTTGGCGACGCGCAGCGCCGCCTGCCCCTGCGCAACCACCTGCCCAGGCTCGACCAGCACGGCGGTGACCACGCCCGCCGCGTCGGCCAGCAGCGTGGTGTAGTGCAGCGAGTTGTTCAGCACGCGCAGCTGCGCCTCGATCTCGCGCACCCGCGCCTCGGCCTTGTCGAGCGCGGTCTTGCGGCGGTCGTATTCCTGCTTGGTCGTCCAGTCGCCCTTGCGCAGCTCGGCGTAGCGGCCGAAGTCGGCCCGCGCGTTGGCGGCGTCGGCCCGGGCGGACTCCAGCTGCGCCTGCGACGCGCGGACCTGGAGCTGGATGTCGGCCGGATCGAGCCGCGCCAGCGGCGTACCGGGCTCGACCCGCGTGCCGACCTCGACCAGCCGCGCCACCACCTTGCCGGCGACTCGGAAGCCGACGTCCGCCTCGACGCGCGGGCGGATCACCGCCGGGTAGCGGACGGTGTCGTCGGCCGACTCCAGGGCGACCGTGGTGACGCGCACCGGGCGCGGTTCCGGGGCGGGAGCGCCGTTGCCCTCCTTGCAGGCCGACAACCCCACCCCCGCCAGGAGCATGACCGCCGCCAGCCCGATCCCCCGCCGCACCATCGCATCCTCCACTGGACTGAACTGTATCGTACTGATAAACTCGTAATCCGGCACCAAGCGCCCGTCAAGAGTGAACGATACAGTTTAGTCCAGATGCCTTCCGAACAGCACGCAGCCCCGCCCGACTCCCGGCCGGATCCGAAGACCGAACAGATCCTCGCCGCCTCGCGGGAGATCTTCCTGGAACTGGGTTACGCCGGCACCTCCATGGATCTGGTGGCGCAGCGGGCGCGGGTGTCGAAGACGACGCTCTACACCCGCTTCCCGTCCAAGGACGACCTCTACGTCGCCACCATTTCCGCCGAGTGCGAGCGGCGCGGCCTGCGCTTCGCCCCCGACTCCTTCGACGACCTCCCGCTGGAGGAGGCGCTGCGCGCGCTGGGCCGCCGCTTCGTCGACCTGATCTGGTCGGAGGCCGCGATCCGGATGCACCAGTCGGTGACCGGCGAGGCGACCCGCGTGCCGCAGGCGGCGCGCCTGTTCTTCCAGGCCGGCCCGGAGAAGGCGATCGCCGCCTTCGTCGCCTTTTTCGAGCGCGCCGCCGCCCGCGGTTTGCTCAAGGCCGACGACCCGGCCTTCGTCGCCACCCAGTTCCTGGCGGCCATGCAGGGCGGTCCCTATTGCGCGCTGTGCCTCGGCTTGTGCGAGATGCCGGACGAGGCGGAGCGCGATGCCTTCGTCGCCAAGGCCGTGGCGCTGTTCGTGAACGGCTGCGGCCCGGCCCCGCTCCGGGAACTCCCCTGAACGGAGAGGACAAGCCCCTCGGGGTGCACCGTGCGGGCTGGACGCACGACGGCCGGAACCCGGTTGACACGACCGTCGAGGCGTCACCGCAATCAGTCAGTGTACTGCCGATAGCCTTTTGCAAACCAGCGTTCCGGAGGCGATTTTCCTCACCATTGCACATGCATGGAGACGGGAATGATTGTCCAGGGAACCTCGAGCAACGACCCGAATCTCGTCGGCACGGCCGAGCGCGATGAAATTTATGGTGGTGCCGGCAACGACACGATCATCGGCGGCGCCGGCCACGACTACATGGAAGGCGGCGCCGGATCGGACGTCTTCGTTCTGCGGCCGGGGGACGGGTGGGACTGCATCGGCGATTTCCAGCAGGGGTACCAGGGCGCCGACACGCTCGATCTGTCGGCGTTCACATGGATCACCAGCCGCGCGGATCTGAACGCGCTGGCGACCGCGGACGGCAATGACGTGGTCCTCACCTTCAGCCCGGACACGTCCGTGCGCCTGAGCAACGTCAGCTATTCGGCCTTCACGAACGGCCCGCTCAGCCTGAAGCTGCACGCCGCGGAGGAACCGGCCCCGGCCCAGAGCTTTTCCGTGCAGACCACCGACGTGCGGCAGGCGGAGGGCAGCGGCGGCGGCTCCACCGAGTTCGCGTTCACCGTGGTGCGGACCGGCGACCTGTCGCAAGCCGCGTCGGTAAACTGGGGAACCCTGGGCGTCTACGCGCGCAACGGCGAGTACGGGATGGCGAGCCCCGCCGACTTCGCGGCCGGTCAGCCGACCGGCAACGGCGGCATGCCCGGCGGGGTGCTGACCTTCGCCGCCGGGCAGGCCTCGGCAACGATCCGCGTCGGCGTTCTCGGGGACAACGCGGTGGAGACGGCTGAAGGGTTCAAGGTCTACCTGAGCACGCCCTCGGCCGGATGGACCATCGATCCGGCGCACAGCGAAGGGCTCGGCGTGATCCTGAACGACGACGCCAGCGGCAACACCCTCACCGGAACCGCCGACCGCGATGTCCTGTTCGGCACGGCGTCGAACGACACCATCATCGGTGGCGGCGGCAACGACTACATGGAAGGCGGGGCCGGAGCCGACACCTTCGTCTTCGGGCCGGAGCAGGGCTGGGACTACATCGGCGACTTCCAGGCCGGGGCGGGCGGCGACGTGCTCGACCTCCGGGGCTTGGCCGGCGTGCACGCCATGGGCGACCTGACCCTCTCGGCCGAGGGCGGCGACACCACCATCGCCTTCTCGGACACCGCGTCCGTTCGCTTGGCCGGCGTGTCCGCGGGGCAGTTGACCGCGTCCAACTTCCTGTTCGCCTGAACCGCCCTCCCCTCCCCCGCCTCCGGCGGGGGAGGGGCCGGACGTGGGGCAGGCGGGCCCGACAGCCGAAACGCCGACGCCCGCCGCAGGATGTCTGCGGCGGGCGTCGGCGATGGTGAAGAGCGATTGCTGTGATCCGTGTGTCTGGTGAACGCCTTGAAGACCTGGCGGCGACCTACTCTCCCACGTCTTGAGACGCAGTACCATCGGCGCTGAGGGTTTTCACGGC
>NZ_JBOZRT010000153.1:0-42933 GCF_050789165.1 Azospirillum sp. | reverse complement strand
TCGCGGGGATGACGAAAAATGGAAGAAACGCGCACGGGGCCGTCACATCCCCGAGGTGGAGACTCGGAACCACAGAACTCTGCCGTTTCAGAAGCTTAAACACGTTCCCCCGGACAGCCGTGCGCGAAGGCGGGGATCCAGTGCTCGCGTCCGCGAGCCTTATGACTCGTGTCGCCCCTGCCGGGGCCTGTCCTGGATCCCGCTTTCGCGGGGATGACGATAAGAGAGCGTTCAGCCTCCATAGCAAACCGCTCTAAATGAGCGGGGCGCCCAGCGTCTCCGCCCAGTGCCGGGCGCGGTTCCGCAGCTCCGCGGTCCGGGCGTAGGCGATGTCCTCGTCCTCCAGGTGTTCCAGCACGTCCAGTGAGAAGGCCGCCTCGCCGTGCGCGTCCCAGGCGGCTTGCAGACTGCGGTACGGGAAGGCCTTGAGGCGCAGCTGGAACCACAGCCGGTTGCCGATGGTGTCGAGGTCGGGCGCGCCGCCCACCCAGCGTTCGCCGGTCGGCTCGCACCGCACCGCGTAGACGCCCGCGGGCGCCTTCCGCTCCTTGTAGGCCGCCACCGCGGCCTTCCTGTCTGCGCTCATCCGTCCGCTTCCCTTCATATCGTTGCCAGCGTCGCACCGCGGGCTTTATACCCGGGTGATATTGACGTCAAGGATTTCATCCGGGTATAAAGCGCGGCGAACCGGAGGGAGACCTATCGTGACCGAACCCGCATCCTGCACCGCCTTCGTCGGCGACCGGCAACTGGCGACCGGGGCGCCGTGGGACGTGGCGCTCGCCGTCAGGCGCGCGGCAGGCCCGGTCCTGATCTTCGACGACGCCACCGGCCGACAGATCGACTTCGACCTGCGCGGCAGCGACGAGGAGGTGGTGGCGCGGCTGCGCGGCCCCGACGCGCCCGCCCGCCCGCGCGGGCGTCCGAAGCTGGGGGTGGTCGCGCGCGAGGTGACGCTGCTGCCGCGCCATTGGGACTGGCTCGCCGCGCAGCCGGAAGGGGCCTCCGCGGCGCTGCGCCGGCTGATCGACCAAGCCCGCGCGCAGGGGGCGCAGGCCGACGCGGTGCGGCAGGCGCGCACGGCGGCCGACCGCTTCATGATGGCGATGCTGGGCGACCGGCCGGGCTGGGAGGAGGCGTCGCGGGCGCTCTACGCCGGCGACGCCCCGCGCTTCCAGGCCCTTACCGAACCCTGGCCGCCCGACCTGCGCGACCACGCCCGCCGGCTGGCCGCGCCGGCCTTCGCGGCGGGTTAGTTCGCCGCCGCCTTCAGCGCCGCGAGGTCCAGCTTGGTCATGCCCATCAGCGCCCGCATGACCGACCCGGAGCGCTCCGGGTCCTGCAGAAGGGCGTAGAGCGGTGTCGGCACCACCTGCCAGGAGACGCCGAAGCGGTCCTCCAGCCAGCCGCACTGGCCGGGCTTGCCGCCATCCGACAGGCGGTCCCAGAACCAATCGACCTCGCGCTGGTCCTTGCAGGCCACCATCAGCGAGATGGCCGGCGAGAAGGTGAAGTGCGGCCCGCCGTTCAGCGCGACGAACTCCTGCCCGTCCAGCCCGAAGCGGACGGTCAGCACCGCCCCCTTCGGGCCGGGCCCGGCATCGCCGACGCGCAGCGTGTCGAGCATGGCGGCGTCGTGGCCGCCCTCGCGGAAGGCGGCGACGTAGAACTCGGCCGCCTCTTCGGCCCGGCCGTCGAACCATAGGCACGGGGTGATGGTGGACATGGCGCGCCTCCCGCTCACGACGCCGCGGCCATGGCGGCCTTCGCCGCCTCGACGTCCATCCACATGATCTCCCAGATGTGGCCGTCCGGGTCCTCGAAGCTGCGGCCGTACATGAAGCCGTAGTCCTGCTTCGGCCCCGGATCGGCGCGCCCGCCGGCACCGGCGGCGCGGGCGACCACGGCGTCCACGTCCTCCCGGCTGTCGGCGGACATGCAGATCAGCACCTCGGTGCTCGCCGTCGCGTCGGCGATCGGCTTCGGCGTGAACTGGCGGAACTTGTCGTGCGTCAGCAGCATGGCGTGGATGGTCTCGGAGAACACCATGCAGGTCGCGGTGGAGTCGGAGAACTGCGGGTTCTTCACCGCGCCGATCGCCTCGTAGAAGGCGTTGGCGCGCTCCAGGTCGCTCACCGGCAGGTTCACGAAGATCAGCTTCGACATGGCACCCCTCCCATTGTTTGGTTGTTTGACAGGGTGGCCCCTATCGGTTATAAAAAGCAACCATGAAGTTAGAAAAAATAACCAAGCCATCCGGCCTAGGCCGCCAGCGCTGGTACGAGGACGCCTGCGCCGCCGCCCACGCGCTCGACCTGCTGGGGGAGCGCTGGGCGCTGCTGGTGATGCGCGAGCTGATGTTCGGTCCGCGCCGCTTCGGCGACCTGCGCGCCAGCCTGCCCGGCATCAGCGCCAACGTGCTGACCCAGCGGCTGGAGGGGCTGGAGGCGGCCGGCGTGCTGGTGCGCCGCAAGCTGCCGCCACCGGCGTCGGCCCAGGTCTACGAGCTGACCGCGTGGGGTTACGAGAGCGAGCCGATCTTCCAGGCGCTGGGGCGCTGGGCGGCGCGCTCGCCGCTGCACGACCCGACGCTGCCGTTCAGCGCGGTGTCGCTGATGCTCTCCCTGCGCACCATGCTCGATCCGGCGCGGGCCGCGGGGATGGACGCGCGCGTCGGCTTCCGGGTGGGGGAGGACGCCTTCCTCGGCCACCTGACCGGCGCCGGCATCGCCATCGAACGGCGGGAGCCCGAGGGTGCCGACGCGCAGTTCGCCGGCCCGGCGCCGGTGATCGCCGCGGCAATCTACGGCGGCGTGCCCCTGGCGGCGCTGGAGGAACAGGGCGCGCTGGCGGTCACCGGCGATCGCGCGCTTGCGGAACGCTTCGTGACGCTGTTTCCTCTGCCTCCCAAAGCCGGATGAAGACAGCGCGATGACACCCCTGAACCAGACCATCTACCTCGCCCCCGAGGGCTTCGTGGACGACCTCGTGGCCGAACTGGGCGATGTGGCGGCGGTGGAGGACCGGCTGGTCTTCGTGGACGGCCCGGCGCGGCCGGCGGCCTGGGCGCAGAATGTCTGGTTCGATCCGGTCCGCATCGAGGTGGAGTCCATCAAGGACGCCGCCAAGAAGCTGCGCGCCGTCCAGCGGAACTGGGCGCTGTGGTCGCTGCGCCACCACCGCCGCGCCAACCTGATCCAGGAGAACCTGCCGCACGTCTCGGCGAAGCCCATAGCCTTCCCGTCGCCGATCCCCACGGCGCCGCTCGGCTCCTGGACGCTGCTGGACGAGTTCACGGTGATCGCGGCGGCGCGCTGCTCCAGCCCGTGGCGGCACGGCGAGCTGCACTTCGTCGAGAACCGGACCGCCCCGCCGAACCGCGCCTACCTCAAGCTGTGGGAGGCGCTGACCCGCATGGGCCGCCACCCCGGGCCGGGCGACCGCTGCCTCGACCTCGGCTCCAGCCCCGGCGGCTGGACCTGGGTGCTGCACGAGCTGGGCGCCGCGGTGGTCAGCGTCGACAAGGCGCCGCTGGCGCCGGAGATCGCGGCGCTGCCGCGCGTGGACTACCGGCAGGAGAGCGCCTTCGGCCTGAAGCCGCAGGACATCGGGCCGCTCGACTGGCTGGTCTGCGACGTCATCTGCTACCCCACGCGCCTGCTGCGGCTGGTGGACGAGTGGATGAAGAGCGGGCTGGTGAAGAACTTCGTCTGCACCCTGAAGTTCCAGGCGGAGACCGACCACGAGACGGCGCGCGCCTTCGCCGCCATCCCCGGCGGCCGGGTCGAGCACCTGTTCCACAACAAGCACGAAGTGACCTGGATGTGGCCGGCCGCCTGACGCGGCGCCCGACCTGCGACTCCACGCCGCACCTGCATTGCAAGTGCTTCGCGTTGACAGTTCGGCCCCAGCGGTGAGAATGGTTCTCAGTTGAGCCGACACCGTCGTGGGAATTGTCCGACATGCGCCCTTGGATCGCCGCCCTTGCCGTCGCCCCGCTGCTGCTGGCGAGTCCCGCCCTGGCGGACAACGAGTTCACCATCGTCATCAAAGACCACAAATTCCAGCCCGCGACGCTGGAGGTTCCGGCCGGGCAGAAGCTGGTGCTGATCGTCGATAACCAGGATCCCACCCCCGAAGAGTTCGAGAGCCGCGACTTCAAGGCCGAGAAGATCATCGGCGGCAACCGGTCGGCGAAGGTCAACGTCGCCCCCCTGAAGCCCGGTACCTACAAGTTCTTCGGCGAGTTCAACATGGACACCGCGCAGGGCGTGTTGATCGCCAAGTAGACCGGAGGCCACCATGCTCGCCAGTCTCATCATCGTCTTCCGCGAGGTTCTGGAAGCCGGCCTGATCATCGGCATCGTGCTGGCGGCCACGCGCGGCGTGCCCGGCCGCGGGCGCTGGGTGGCGGCGGGCGTCGCCGCCGGCATCGCCGGGGCCTGTGGCGTGGCGGCCTTCGCCGACGTGATCTCCGACCAGCTCGACGGCAGCGGGCAGGAGCTGTTCAACGCCGCGGTGCTGCTGACGGCGGTGGCCATGCTGGCGTGGCACAACGCCTGGATGGCCCGGCACGGCCGCGAGCACGCCGCGGAGATGCGCGCGGTGGGCCGCGCCGTCGAATCCGGCGACCGGCCGCCGCACGCGCTGGCCGTGGTGGTCGGCGCCGCGGTGCTGCGCGAGGGCGCGGAGGTCGTGCTGTTCCTGGCCGGCATCGTCTCGGCCGAGGGCGGCGGCGGCGCCTCGGTGGCGCTGGGCGCGCTGGGCGGCATCGCGCTGGGCGCGGTGGCAGCGCTCCTGGTCTACCGCGGGCTGCTGACCATCGCCACCCGGCACCTGTTCGGCGTCACCAGCTGGATGATCACGCTGCTGGCGGCGGGCATGGCGGCCTCGGCCATGCATTACCTGTCGCAGGCCGGGCTGGTCAGCGTCGGCGAGACGGAGCTGTGGGACACCAGCTTCCTGCTGAGCGACGGCAGCGCGCTGGGGCAGGTGCTGCACATCCTCGTCGGCTACACCGACCGCCCGACCGCGCTGCAGGCCGGCGCGTGGCTGGCGGTGGTGGCGGGCATCACCCTGCTGACCCGCCTGATGCGGCCGCAGGCCCCGGTGCGTTCCGTGGCGGCGGAATAGGCCGGACGCCCCGCCCTTTCGCGTTCATCCGCGTCGGGGACCCGGCGTCGGCTTCGTCGTTGCTGCGGCGCCGGGCGCCCCTCGCGGCTGAACACGAAAGGGCGGGGCGTCCGGCCTACGCCCGCCGCAGCGCCAGCTCGATCTGCGGGCGCATGATGCTCGCCGCGGCGTAGCCGATCTCCACCACCTCGGCGGCGCGGTCGAACTCCAGGATCCCGACGTGGCCGAGGCGCGGCGTCACCAGCACGTCCGGCGGCTCGCCGGCGAGGCGGGAGCGGGTGATGCGGTCCTGCATGATGTCGATAGAGCCGGCCAGGATCTCCAGCACGTTGGGCGCCGGCTCCTTGACCGCCTCCTCGATCTGGTCGGCGAAGAAGCGCGTGCGCAGGCTCGGCCGCTTGCCGATCCAGGAGCCGACCTGCTGGGTCAGCTGCTGGAAGGTGGAGGGCGCCACCCCGGCCTCCGCCATCACCGGGCGGGAGGGGGTGGACATCTCGTTGTTCAGGTTGACCGCGATCACCAGGTCGGCGCCCAGCGCCCGGCACAGCGACACCGGCACCGGGTTGACCAGCGCGCCGTCCACCAGCCAGTGCTGGCCGTTGCGCACCGCCGGGAAGACGCCGGGCATCGCCGCCGAGGCGCACACCGCGTCCAGCATCGGCCCCTCGCGCAGCCAGATCTCGCGGCCGGTGGCGAGGTCGGTCGCCACGGCGGCGTAGGGCTTCGGCAGCTCCTCGATGCGCACGTCGGTGGCGGCGTTGCGGAAGCGCTCGAACACGCGCTCGGCGGCGACCAGGCCGCCGCGCCGGAACGTCACGTCGATGATCCCCAGCATGCCGAGCAGGCCCATGCTCTGCGCCCAGCTCTGCAGCTCGTCGAGCTGCCCCGTCAGATAGGCCGCGCCCACGGCCGCGCCGATTGAGGTGCCGCAGACGATGTCCGGCTCGATCCCCAGCTCGTCCAGCGCGCGCAGCACGCCGATGTGCGCCCAGCCGCGCGCCGCCCCGCTGCCCAGCGCCAAGCCGATCTTCAATTTCGCCACGGCACGCCTCGCTTCCCGCCTCCTCCCAATTTGGAGCATCGCCGCCCGGATGGAAAGCCGCCGGACGGACGCCGTCCGCACGGCCTAGGTCCCACCGTGGTCCCTATGCCGCGCGGTGGGGATCGCCCCTCCGGGTTAGCTGAGGGGCTGGTGCCTTTTGTCGAAAGTTTTTCACGATCATCCATCGGATTTCTTTAAAGCCGGGCGGGCTGTGACGATTTTTGGATGGATGATTTTTTCTCTGCTGCTCGTTAACCAAGCAGCAACTTGCTGGGCGGTAGGGTGGCTTCGATCAGTTCTCTTGCGTGGCGGAGGCAGCCATGTCGAACGACCTGAAGAGCTTCAAGAAGGATTGGCAGCGCTGGAGCCGCGTCGAGCGGTTGACCGCGGTTGCCCTGCTGGTCGGCGTCACCGCCCTGCTGGGCGGACCGCTCACCCTCGGCATTCTCTGAGCGTCTAAAGGGTCGCGGCCAGGGCGAGCAGCCCGAACCCGGCCAGCACCGCGCCCGACGCGCGGTTGATCCAGAGCATGGCGGCCGCCGTGACCCGCCGCCGGAACACGCCGACCCCGGCGCTCAGCAGCAGCCACCACGCCGCCGACCCCAGGAACACCCCGAGCACCAGCATCGACGCTCCCAGCGCGGGCGCGCCGCCGGATTCGGCCAGCCCCAGGGCGCCGAACACCGCGACGAAGCTGATGATCGTCGCCGGGTTTGCCAGCGTCAGGGCGACCGTCGTCGCGTAGGCGCCCAGCAGCGTGTGCGTCGTCGGCGCGTCGGCGGCGTGCTCCGCCGGCCGCGCGCGCAACGTGGCGACGCCCAGCCACAGCAGCACCAGCCCGCCGACCAGCCGCAGCGCGGTCTGCCAGCCCAGCAGCAGGTCGGTGACGGCGGCCAGCCCGAAGCCGGCCACCGCCCCGTACGCCGCGTCCGCAGTGGCGGCGCCCAGCCCGGTGGCGAACCCCACGGCGGCGCCGTCCGCCAGCGTGCGGCGGATGCACAGCAGGCCGATGGGGCCGACCGGGGCGGCGATGGACAGCCCGATGAGGGCGCCCTTGAGGAACAGGAGCGTCGTGTCCATGGCGGCTATCCGACCGGCAGCGCGGCCGTCTCCTTCACCGACGACAGGGCGATGGCGGTGTGCGAGCGCACCACGCCGGGCAGGGCCTTCAACTCCTCCGTCAGGAAGCGCTCCAGCGCCGCGGTGTCGGACGCGCGGACCTTGAGCAGGTAGGACCACTCGCCGGTCAGGTGGTGGCATTCCTGGACGGCGGCGTTGCCGGTCATGGCGGCGCGGAAGCCGGCGTCGTGCTCCGGCCGGTCCAGCAGCACGTGCACGAAGGCCAGCACATCCAGCCCGACCGGCTTCGGCGCGATCCGCGCCCCCCAGCCGGCGATCACCCCGGAGGCCTGGAGCTTCTTCAGCCGCTCGTTGACGGCGGACACCGACAGCCCGACGGCTGTGCCGATTTCGGCGTAAGAAGCGCGTCCGTCATGCTGGATGTGCGCTATGATTTTGCGGTCCATGTCGTCCATGGCCGCAGAATATGCGGAACTGGAACGCGAATCAATCCCTCCCCCATCCCCGATGGGGGAGGGAAGGGGCCCGCGAAGCGGGAAGGGTGGGGGCTACGGCTTTCGCGAAAACAACTTGCCCCCACCCAACCCTCCCCCGCCGGAGGCGGGGGAGGGCTATATAGGGCTTACTCGATCTCGCCGATGGCGCTTTGCAGGTAGTTCTGCAGGCCGATGCTGGCGATCAGGCCGATCTGCATCTCGAGATAGTCGATGCGCTCCTCGGTCTCCTCCAGGATCTCCTCCAGGAGGTCGCGGGAGACGTAGTCGGCCTTCTGCTCGCACAGCGCGATGGCGGCGACGATGCGGTCGCGGTACTCGCGCTCCATGGCGAGGTCGGAGTCCAGGATCTCCGGCACGTCCTCGCCGATCTTCAGCTTGCCGAGATCCTGCAGGTTGGGGATCGCCTCCAGGAACAGGATGCGCTCGACCAGCTCGTCGGCGCTCTTCATCACCTCGATGGAGGCCTTGTATTCCCACTTGCCCAGCGCCTTGAAGCCCCAGTTCTTCTCCATGCGGGCGTGCAGGAAGTACTGGTTGATGGCGGTCAGCTGGTCCTTGAGCACCAGCTGCAGCTGGGCGATGACGTCGGGGTTACCCTTCATGGCGGCGCGTCCTTATTCCGAAGCCTTGCCCATGGCGGACTGCAGGTAGTTCTGCAGGCCGATGCGGTCGATCAGGCCGATCTGCTGCTCCAGCCAGTGGGCATGGTCCTCCTCGGTGTCCTCCAGCAGCTCGACCAGGATGCGGCGGGTGTCGTAGTCCTGCTCCTGCTCGACGTGGGCGATCGCCTCCTTCAGCTCGGCGACGACCTGGAGTTCGTAGGCGAGGTCGTTGCGCAGCATCTCCGGCACGTCCTTGCCGATGTTCAGCGGCGCGCGGCTGGCGACGTCGGGCGTGCCCTCCAGGAACAGGATGCGCTTGATGAGCTTGTCGGCGTGCTCCAGCTCGTCGTGCCGCTCGTGCGCGATGCGCTCGTAGAGCGCCTTGAAGCCCCAGTTCTCCATCATCCGCGAGTGCGCGAGGTACTGGTCGGCGGCGCTCAGCTCGCCGGTCAGCAGCCGGTTCAGGCGGTCGATGACGCTCTGCTTTCCCTGCATGGCATGCCTCTTCTTCTTTTACGGGCCTGCCTGCCGTATCGCACGGAGATTGGAATTGGTCAAATCAAAAGTCGAGTAATCGGCAGTTGCTAATGTAACTTGTTTCGCCTGATCTGCCTATGTCCTAAGCAAATGTTTGGCTTTTCTTTGCAAATGAGAATGACACGCAGAAAAAGGAACGGGCCGGGCGCCGTATCATTCGGCGCCCGGCCCGCGTGGAAGCGGTGTCAGACCGCCTCGGCCGTGCTGGCGAGGCCCAGGCTCTCGGCGGTGTTCGCGACCGTGGCGAGGCAGGCGGCGGCGCGCTCCGCCGGGATGGAGACGGCGAAGCGGATGCTGTAGCGCCCGCCCTCGCGGTCGGGCAGCGTCTGCGCGTCAAGGCGCACGATGTTGGCGCCGAACTGCCCGAACACCTCCGACAGCCGCGCGATCAGGCCCGGCTGGTCGCCGCCCGACACCTCGACGCGGTGGGTGATCAGGCCGAGCGGGCCGGGGTTCGGGTCGAAATCGAACGGCGTCACCTTGATCTGCGCGCCGGCCAGCTCCGGCGTGGCGGCGAGGCTGGCGTGCAGGTCCTCGACGGACGCGTCGGCCGGCAGCTCGCACACGGCGGAGAACTCGGCGCCCGAGCCCATCACGGCGAAGGTCACGTCGCGCAGGTTGATGCCCTGGTCGAACAGGTGCCCGGTGATGCCGGAGACCAGCCCGACCCGGTCGGGGCAGAAGGTGGATACCAGTGCGAGTCCCGCCACGGTGGCCTCCCTTGCGATGTTGCTTTTCTTGGTTGCGAGGGAGCGCCGGCATCGGACCCCCACCCTAACCCTCCCCCATCTTCGACGGGGGAGGGGACTCCGCCGGGGGACCGGCGCGACGACTACGCCGCGGTCCCGCCCACCGTCAGCCCGTCGAGCCGCAGCGTCGGCTGGCCGACGCCGACCGGCACGCCCTGGCCGTCCTTGCCGCAGGTGCCGACGCCCGGGTCGAGCCGGCTGTCGTTGCCGACCATGCCGACGCGGGTCAGGCTGTCCGGGCCGTTGCCGATCAGCGTCGCCCCCTTCACCGCCGGGCCGAGCTTGCCGTCCTCGATCAGGTAGGCTTCGCTGGCCGAGAACACGAACTTGCCGGAGGTGATGTCCACCTGCCCGCCGCCGAAGTTCTTGGCGTACAGACCCTTCTTCACCGAGGCGATGATCTCCTCGGGCGTGTGCTGGCCGTTGCGCATCACCGTGTTGGTCATGCGCGGCATCGGGTGGTAGGCGAAGCTCTGCCGGCGGCCGTTGCCGGTCGGGCGCACGCCCATCAGGCGGGCGTTCATGCGGTCCTGCATGAAGCCGACCAGGATGCCGTCCTCGATCAGCGTCGTGCACTGGCCGGGCGTGCCCTCGTCGTCCACGCTGATCGAGCCGCGGGCGTTCTCGATGGTGCCGTCGTCCACCACCGTGACGCCCGGCGCGGCGATGCGCTGGCCCATCAGGCCGGCGAAGGCCGAGGTCTTCTTGCGGTTGAAATCGCCCTCCAGCCCGTGGCCGATCGCCTCGTGCAGCAGGATGCCGGGCCAGCCGGGGCCGAGCACCACGGTCATCTCGCCGGCCGGCGCGGCCACCGAATCCAGGTTCACCAGCGCCTGGCGCAGCGCCTCATCGACGAAGAAGCGCCAGGTCTCCGGCTGCAGGTACTGCTCGTAGGTGACGCGGCCGCCGCCGCCGTAGCTGCCGTTCTCCATCTTGTCGCCGTCGCCGACCACCACCGAGACCGACAGCCGCACCAGCGGTCGCAGGTCGGCCACCCGCACGCCGTCGCCGCGCAGGATCTGCACCGCCTGCCACTCGCCGCTGATGGAGGCGCTGACCTGCCGCACGCGCGGGTCCTTGGCGCGGGCGTAGGCGTCGATGTCGGCCAGCAGCTTCACCTTGTCGGCGAAGGGCACCAGGGAGAGCGGGTTGTCGGGCATGTAGAGCGCGCGGTTGGTGCCCGGCGGCGGCTCCGCCACGGTGCCGGTGTGGCCGGCCTGCACGGCGCGCACCGTCTCGGCGGCGCGGCGGATGGCGTCCTCGGACAGGTTCGAGGCGTGCGCGAAGCCGGTCGCCTCCCCCGCGATGCCGCGCAGGCCGAAGCCCTGGGTGGTGTCGAAGCTGGCCGACTTCAGCTTGCCGTCGTCCCAGCCCAGGCTCTCGCTCTGCGCATACTCCAGGTACAGCTCGCCGTCGTCGGCGCCGCGGAGCGCCTCCGACACGATCCCCTCGATGCGGGGGCGGTCGAGGCCGGCGCGGTTGAAGAACAGGTCGTCGGTGACGGCGAGCGCGCTCATGGAAGCTCCGGTGCTGGTACCATTTGATGAGCCGGGGACGCCTAGGCACCCGGCCCCGGGATATGGTCTATAGTGTGGCGACACAAAGCCGGCCCGGCAAGCCTTGCCGTCCGGCGATAAGGGGAGGGGCAGGATGGACAAGGTGAATCTGGCCGAGGCGTTCCGGTGCTTCTCCGATCATTGGAGCCCCCGGGTCGCCGGCGACATCAACGCGTTCCAGGTCAAGCTCGTCAAGCTCAAGGGTGCCTTCGACTGGCATCACCACGAGGCGGAGGACGAGCTGTTCCTGGTCGTCGCCGGGCGGATGCGGATGGGGTTCCGCGACCGGACCATCGACCTCGACCCCGGCGAGTTCATCATCGTCCCGCACGGCGTCGAGCACCGGCCCGAAGCCCTGACGGATGAGTGCCACGTGCTGCTGCTGGAGCCGAACACCACCCTCAACACCGGAACCGTGGAGACCGGGCGCACCGTGCGCGAGCTTCAGCGGATCGTCCCGTGACCAACCTGACCGCCGGAACCGAACGTCCGCTCGCCAGCACGGCCCATCCCCTGCGCGAGCACGCGCTGCGCGTGCCGCTGACCAACGAGGTGCACGCGCGTCCGTCCGAGGCGATGCGCGCGCCCGTGCGCGCCACCGTGCTCGCCATGCTCTCCGGCGAGGCGGCGGGGGAGCGCGAGCGCAAGCACCTGGAGACGCTGTGCGACTGGGCCGGCGTGCCGCGCCCGGCGTCGGGCGCCACGCACTACAGCGGCAATTTCGGCAGCTTCCGCCTGAAGTGGGAGCGCCACACCGAGTTCTCGACCTGGACCGTCTACCGCGAGGGCGCCTTCGGCGAGCCCTTCGCCGACCCGGCGCTGAACGCGCTGCCGCGCGACTGGCTGGCCGGGCTGGCGGGGGAGCTGCTGGTCGGCGTGCACGTCGCCGTGCTCGACGCCGACATGGCGGAGCCGACGGGCGCGCAGCTGGCGGGCGTCTTCGGCTCGGACGCCTACGTCGGGTCGCGCGTCGCCGGACGGGCGGCGACGGCATGGACCGACTTCCGCATCCACGGCGACGGCTTCTCGCGCGTGCTGATCGCCAACCACAGCATGTCGGCGTGGCAGACCGGGCGGATCGTCCTGCGCCTGCTGGAGATCGAGGTCTACCGCATGATGGCGCTGCTGGCGCTGCCGGTGGCGCGCGGCGTGCTGCCGCGCATCGGCGCCATCGAGCGCGAGCTGGCCGAGCTGACCGCCCGCACCACCGACCTCTCCGGCCTGGAGGACGAGCGCGGCGTGCTCGACAAGCTGACCCGCCTGTCGGCGCAGACCGAGCAGATCGCCGCCGAGACCGCCTACCGCTTCGGCGCCGCGCGCGCCTACTACGAACTGGTCGAGCGCCGCATCGGCGAACTGCGCGAGATGCGCATGGAGGGCCTGCAGACGGTCGGCGAGTTCATGGACCGCCGCCTCACCCCCGCCATCCGCACCTGCGAGGCGGTGCAGGGCCGGCTCGACACGCTGTCGCAGCGTCTGGCGCGTGCCAGCCACCTGCTGCGCACCCGGGTCGAGATCGCGGTGGAGGGGCAGAACGCCGAGCTGCTGCGCTCCATGGACCGCCGCGCCGACCTGCAGCTGCGGTTGCAGGAGACGGTGGAGGGGTTGTCGGTGGTCGCCATCAGCTATTACCTGATCGGCATCGTCGGCTACGCCGCCAAGTCCTTGAAGGGCTTCGGCTGGAAGGTCGATCCGGACATCATCGTCGGGCTGATGATCCCCGTCGTGCTGTTCCTGGTGTGGACGGGCGTGCGGCGAATCCGCAGGGTGCTTGCCCATCATCCTTGATGGACAACCATGTCCACACGGATTTCACGGATTGAGGCACGGATTACACGGATTTTCTTTTGATCGTGCCACGGCCGCAGCGGTCCTGCGGGCCAAGGCACCGCAAGCTTGGAAGTCCGTGAAATCCGTGTGAACCCAGGTTGTCCCGGCAGAAGCGGCCGTTGCCCAAGGCTGCGCCATTTTGCCTCGTTTGCATGCTTAATTACATCCGTAAAATCCCACTAAATTGCACGGGATCGGCCGTGCCGATGTGGGAAGGGTGTGTCATGACGATCCGGGCGAAGCTGCTGGCGCTGGTCGCCATCCTCGGGGCCATGCTGATTGCGGTGGCCGGGCAGCGGGCGCTCGATGCGCTGGAGGCGCGGCGGGCGGCGGAGACGGTGCGCGCCGTCAACGGCATTTCCGACCAGCTGCTGGCCGCGGCCGGCGCCTGGGCGGTCGAGCGCGGCACCGCCAACGCCGTGCTGGCCGACCCGAAGGCCGCCACCCCGGCGCAGCGCGACGCCATCACCGGCAAGCGGCGCGAGGCCGACGCCGCCTTCGCCGACGCCGTCGCCCGCGCCCGCCTGCTGGGCGTTTCCCTCGACAAGCCGCTGCGCGACGCCGAGGCGGCGCTGCGCGCGGTGGAGGAGCTGCGCCGCGGCGTGGACGCCGCGCTGGCCGGCGGCGCGGCCCCGGCGGAGCTGAAGCGCGACTGGTTCCCGCGCACGAGCGCGCTGATCCTCGCCAGCCAGGCGTTCCGCGGCGCGGTGGAGGATTCCGGCCCGACGGCCGGCGGCGCGGTGCTGCGCGCCTTCGAC
This sequence comes from Azospirillum sp., assembly GCF_050789165.1. Classification (NCBI taxonomy): domain Bacteria; kingdom Pseudomonadati; phylum Pseudomonadota; class Alphaproteobacteria; order Rhodospirillales; family Azospirillaceae; genus Azospirillum; species Azospirillum sp. Next base: position 29,149 of record NZ_JBOZRT010000153.1, on the reverse strand, counting down.
CTGAAGAGCGCCCTGTGGGAGATGAGCGAGTTCGCCGGGCGCGAGCGCGGCATGGTGGCCGGCGCGGTGGCCGGCGGCAAGCCGTTCACCCCGGCGCAGCTGGAGGCGGTGTCGCGCGCCCGCGGCCGCGTGGACAGCGGCTGGACGTCGTTCCGCCGGCTGGTCGGCGGCTTCGGCCCCGGCATGGCCGCGGCGGCCGACGCCATCGCGCGCGCCTATTTCGGCGAGTTCGAGACGACCCGCGCCGCGGTCTACGACGCCTCGGCGGCGGGCGCGGCGTACCCGGTGGACGGCGCGCGCTGGTTCGCCGCCGCCACGGCCGGCATCGAGCGCATCCTGGAGGCGCAGGCGGCGGCCTCCGCCGAGGTGCGCGGGCTGCTCGACCGCGAGGCGGCGGCGGCGGACCGCACGCTGACGGTCAGCGTGGCGCTGCTGGCGGCGGTGCTGGTGCTCGCCGCCGTGGCCGCCTGGGTCATCACCGCCCAGGTCAACCGGCCGATCCGCGGCATGACCGACACCATGGGCGTGCTGGCCGAAGGGCGCTTCGACGTCGAGGTGCCGGGCACCGCGCGGCGCGACGAGATCGGCCTGATGGCCAGGGCGGTCGAGGTGTTCAAGCAGCACGGCCTGGAGAACGAGCGGCTGCGCGCCGAGCAGGAGCGTGCCCGCGCCGAATCCGAGGTGGCAAAGCGCGCCGCGCTTGCCGGCATGGCCGACACCGTGGAGCGCGAGATGCGCTCGGCCGTCGAGCGGGTGGCGGCGCGGACCAAGGAGATGGACGGCTCCGCCGGTTCCATGGCGACCTCGGCCGACCAGGTGTCGAGCAACGCGCAGGGCGTCGCCGCGGCGGCCGAGCAGGCGCTGTCGAACGCCCAGTGCGTCGCCAGCGCGGTGGAGGAGCTGACCGCCTCGATCCGGGCGATCAACGACCAGCTCGGCCACGCCAGCGCGGTGACGCGGCGCGCGGTGGGGGCGGGGACGCGCACCCAGGAGACCATCCAGTCGCTGTCCGACACCGTCGGCCGCATCGGTGAGGTGGCGACGCTGATCCAGGGCATCGCCGCGCAGACCAACCTCCTGGCCCTCAACGCCACCATCGAGGCGGCGCGGGCGGGGGAGGCCGGCAAGGGCTTCGCCGTGGTGGCCACCGAGGTCAAGAATCTCGCCAACCAGACCGCCAAGGCGACCGAGGAGATCGCCCAGCAGATCGCCGCCGTGCAGGTCGGCACCGCCTCCGCGGTGGAGGCGGTGCGCGAGATCGGCGCGACCATCCAGGAGATCGACTCCATCGCCGGCTCGGTCGCCGTCGCCATGGAGCAGCAGGGGGCGGCGACGCACGAGATTTCGCGCAACGTGGTGGAGACCACCGGGGCCGCCCAGGAGGTGTCCTCGCGCATCGCCCAGGTGTCGGCGGAGGCGTCCGCCAACGGCGCGCGCGCTTCCGACGTGCGCGGCATCGCCGCCGAACTGGCCGGCAGCATCGACGCGCTGCGCGGCACGCTGGTGCGGGCGGTGCGCACGGCGACGCAGGAGGTGGACCGCCGGCAGCGCCCGCGCTGGCGCCTCGACCGCGGCTGCCGGGTGGCCGTGGCCGGCGCCGAGTCGGCGGCGCGGGTGGCGGACGTGTCGGAGCGCGGCGCCTGCCTGACCGACGCGCCGGAGCTGGCGCCGGGCACGGCGGGCACGCTGCGGATCGACGGCTGCGCGGTGGCGATCCCCTTCATCGCCATGGAGCGCCACGAGGGCGACCTCCGCGTGCGCTTCGAACTGGCGGGCACGGACGCCGAGGCGTTCGCCCGCACCTTCCCGCAGCTGGTGGCCGGAGCGCCGCGGCTGGAAAGCGCCGCATAGGCCCCTCTCCCCAACCCCTCTCCCCAACCCCTCTCCCGCAAGGGGAGAGGGGCTTTTTGCGTCCAATTGACCAACGGCAATCGTCAGCCCGGCTGACGGCCTGCGTCAACCTGTCGCACTTATCACTTGACGAAGACACTCAACCATTAGGAAAAGGCTGCGGCCACGCTGCGGACCGTCGGGCTTCCGGAATGCGGCATAAAGCCACATTTTGTATACGGAAGACCTTGTAAGGCGGGCATGGCAGGAGCTACGTTCTAGGTGCGCGGATTTGCCGCACATGCAGTGGGGGTATCGGAGACCACCCCGGCGCGCATGGACGGCCCGCGGAGAAATCAACACCGGCGCCGCCGGAACCGTCCGCCCCCAGACCCGGAGAACCGGGCGGGGCGCGAGAGACAGGACGGGGTGGCAGCCGGGCCATAGGGGCATCCGTGGGCCGTGGTCGGCCGCACGGCAGAGAGAGGGTTGGGGATGACCAGGCACACCTTGCGCGCCGCCGGCGTGGCGGCACTGACTTGCGTACTCGGATTGGCTCAAAGCGCGCTGGCCGCCGCGCCCCAGCCGTGGGAAATGGGCCTGCAGCCGGCGGCTTCGCCGGTCAAGCACGCGCTCGACGACTTCCACAACCTGCTGCTGGTGATCATCATCGCCATCACGCTGCTGGTGTTCGCGCTGCTGGTCGCGGTGGCCGTCCGCTTCAACGCCAAGCGCAACCCGACCCCGTCCAGCACCTCGCACAACACGCTGCTCGAGGTGGCGTGGACGGTGGTTCCGGTGATCATCCTGATCGTCATCGCCGTGCCGTCCTTCCGCGTCCTCTACATGATGGAGGTGACGCCGGAGGCCGAGATGACCATCAAGGTCACCGGCCGGCAGTGGTACTGGGACTACGAGTACCCGGACCAGGGCGGTCTCGCCTTCTCCAGCTACATGATCCAGGAGTCCGACCTGAAGCCGGGCCAGAAGCGCCTGCTCGAGGTGGACAACCGCGTGGTCGTGCCGGTCAACACCGTGGTGCGCGTGCAGCTCACCGCCGGCGACGTCATCCACGCCTGGGCGCTGCCGGCCTTCGGCGTCAAGAAGGACGCGGTGCCCGGCCGCCTGAACGAGACCTGGTTCAAGGTCGAGAAGGAAGGCGTCTACTACGGCCAGTGCTCGGAGATCTGCGGCACCAACCACGGCTTCATGCCCATCGCCGTCGAGGCGATGTCGAAGGAGAAGTTCACGGAGTGGGTCGCCAAGGCGAAGCTCGCCTACGGCACGCCGGACGGCTCGCGCGAGCTGGCGCAGATGCCCACGGCGGCCGAGACGCGCTGACGCCCGCATAAGAATCGCATAAGCGAGGGATAGAGATGGCTAACTCCACCGGTGCGCACGGGCATGACGCCCACGGGCACGACCACCACACGCCGGGCTTCGTCGAGCGCTGGCTGTTCTCCACCAACCACAAGGACATCGGGACGCTGTACCTGGTGTTCTCGGTGATCGCCGGCCTGATCGGCGGTCTGTTCTCCGTCATCATGCGCGCCGAGTTGCAGCACCCGGGCCTCGGCATCGTCGGCGACGGCCAGATGTGGAACGTGCTGATCACCGCGCACGGCCTGATCATGGTGTTCTTCGTGGTCATGCCCGCGGTCATCGGCGGCTTCGGCAACTGGTTCGTGCCGATGATGATCGGGTCGCCGGACATGGCGTTCCCGCGCCTCAACAACATCAGCTTCTGGCTGATCGTGCCGGCCTTCCTGCTGCTGCTGGGCTCGGCCTTCGTCGGCCAGGGCGCCGGCACCGGCTGGACCATCTACCCGCCGCTGTCCGGCGCCATGGGCCAGAACGGCCCGTCGGTGGACATGGCGATCTTCGCGCTGCACCTCGCCGGCGCCTCGTCGGTGCTGGGTGCCCTGAACTTCATCACCACCATCTTCAACATGCGCGCCCCGGGCATGACGCTGCACAAGATGCCGCTGTTCGTCTGGGCGATGCTGGTGACCGCGTTCCTGCTGCTGCTGGCGGTTCCGGTGCTGGGCGGCGCCATCACCATGCTGCTGACCGACCGCAACTTCGGCACCTCCTTCTTCAACCCGGAGGGCGGCGGCGACCCGATCCTGTTCCAGCACCTGTTCTGGTTCTTCGGCCACCCCGAAGTCTACATCATGATCCTGCCGGGCTTCGGCATCATCTCGCACATCGTGTCGACCTTCTCGAAGAAGCCGGTGTTCGGCTACCTCGGCATGGCCTACGCCATGGTCGCCATCGGCGTCGTCGGCTTCGTCGTGTGGGCGCACCACATGTACACGGTGGGCCTGAGCGTCGACACCAAGGCCTACTTCACCGCCGCCACGATGATCATCGCGGTGCCCACCGGCATCAAGATCTTCAGCTGGATCGCCACCATGTGGGGCGGCTCCATCGAGTTCAAGACGCCGATGCTGTGGGCCTTCGGCTTCATCTTCCTGTTCACCGTCGGCGGCGTGACCGGCGTGGTGCTGGCCAACGGCGGCATGGACGTGGTGCTGCACGACACCTACTACGTGGTCGCGCACTTCCACTACGTGCTGTCGCTGGGCGCGGTGTTCTCGATCTTCGCCGGCTGGTACTACTGGATCGGCAAGATGTCGGGCCGCCAGTACCCGGAGTTCTGGGGCAAGGTCCACTTCTGGACGACCTTCGTGGGCGTCAACCTGACCTTCTTCCCGCAGCACTTCCTGGGCCTGTCGGGCATGCCGCGCCGCATCCCGGACTACCCGGATGCGTTCGCCGGCTGGAACATGATTTCCTCGATCGGCTCCTACATCTCTTTCGGCTCCACGCTGTTGTTCGTGTGGATCGCCATCACCACGCTGACCCGCGGGGCGCGCGTGGGGGCGAACTACTGGGGCCCGAGCGCCACGACGCTGGAATGGACGGTCAGCTCGCCGCCGCCGTTCCATGCCTTCGAGACGCTGCCCAAGATCAAGTGATCGGGCATCGCGTAAACCTGGTCGAGGGTTAGAGACGCGGGGGAGGGAACCGCCTCCCCCGTCACCGGAGGAAGAAGAATGACGGATCTCACCGTCCAGCGCGTCTCCGCCGACGCGCCGTCCGCCACCGTCGGCGACTTCATCGAGCTGCTGAAGCCCCGCGTCATGTCGCTGGTGGTGTTCACCGGCTTCGCCGGGCTGGTGGTGGCGCCGGGGCACCTGCACCCGCTGCTCGCCGCGGTGGCGGTGCTGTGCATCGCCGTCGGCGCCGGGGCGTCGGGCGCCATCAACATGTGGTACGACCGCGACATCGACGCGGTGATGGCCCGCACGGCCAAGCGGCCGATCCCCACCGGCCGGGTGGCGCCGGACGAGGCGCTGGCCTTCGGCGTCTTCCTGGCGGTGGCCTCGGTGGTGGTGATGGGGCTGGCGGTGAACTGGGTGGCGGCCGGCATCCTGGCGCTGGCCACGCTGTTCTACGTCTTCGTCTACACCATGTGGCTGAAGCGCCGCACGCCGCAGAACATCGTGATCGGCGGCGCCGCCGGCGCCTTCCCGCCGATGATCGGCTGGGCGGCGGTGACCGGCGGGGTGGACGTGGCGTCCATCGCGCTGTTCGCGCTGATCTTCCTGTGGACGCCGCCGCACTTCTGGGCGCTGGCGCTGTTCCGCAGCGGCGACTACGCGCGGGCCGGCGTGCCGATGCTGCCCGTGGTCGAGGGGCCGGATGCCACCAAGCGGCAGATGCTGCTCTACACGCTGCTGCTGCTGCCGACCGCGGTGGCGCCGTTCGTCCTGGGCATCGCCGGCTACGCCTATCTGGCCGGCGCGGTGGTGCTGGGGCTGCTGTTCGTGCTGTGCGCGGTGCGCGTGCTGAAGGCCACCGACGACAAGCCGGCCAAGCAGATGTTCGGCTTCTCGATCCTGTACCTGTTCCTGCTGTTCGCCCTGCTGGTGGGCGAGCACGCCGTTCCCGTGAATTTCTAAGGCCCGGAGGTTTCTAAATGGCGATGACCGAACCGCAAGACGATCGTGCCAAGCGGCTGCGCGGCCGCAACATCGCCACGCTGCTGGCGCTGTTGGGACTGGTGGCGCTGTTCTACCTGATCACCATCGTCCGCATGGGCGGCGGGCACTGAGCCGGGAGGCTGGGGATGGACGAGCGCACCCGCCGCCGCAACCGCAACTTTCTGTTCGGCCTGCTGGGTCTGGCCTTCGGGATGGTCGGGCTGGCCTACGCGTCGGTGCCGCTCTACTCGCTGTTCTGCCAGGTGACCGGCTTTGGCGGCACCACCCAGCGGGCGGAGAAGGCGCCGGACACCGTGCTCGACCGCACGGTGACGGTGCGCTTCAACGCCGACGTCAACGCCGGGCTGCCCTGGGTCTTCCGCCCCAACCAGCGGGAGGTGACGGCGAAGCTCGGCGAGACGGTGCTGGTCAGCTACCACGCGGAGAACCGCGGCAAGGAGCCGCTCACCGGCACCGCCGTGTTCAACGTGACGCCCGAGAAGACCGGCGCCTACTTCAACAAGATCGAGTGCTTCTGCTTCACCGAGCAGGTGCTGAACCCCGGTGAGGCCGTCGATATGCCGGTGGCGTTCTTCGTCGATCCGGCGATCGTCAACGACCGCGACGCGGAGGACGTGAAGACCATCACGCTCTCCTACACCTTCTTCCGCGCCAAGACCGGCGCGGCATCGTCAACCAAGGAGCGTACGGCCGCCCGCCCGGGCGAGACCGGCGCCACGAATTGAGCACGGGGTTGGAGCAAATGGCCGACATCACGCACGACACAGCGCCCACGGCGCACGGGGAGGGCATCCCGCACCCCTACCACCTGGTGAAGCCCAGCCCCTGGCCGCTGGCCGGCGCCTTCGCGGGCGGCCTGCTGGCCACCGGCGCCGTCATGTACATGCACTACAACACCGTGTGGCTGCTGGTCCTCGGCTTCCTGGCGGTGTCGGCGGTGATGTTCCTGTGGTGGCGCGACATCATCAAGGAAGCGGTGGTCGAGCACGCCCATACCCCGGTGGTGAAGATCGGCCTGCGCTACGGCATGGCGCTGTTCATCGCGTCGGAGGTGATGTTCTTCGCGGCGTTCTTCTGGGCGTACTTCGACGCCTCGCTGTTCCCGAAGATCTTCGCCCAGAACCCGCACGGCGTGTGGCCGCCGCCGCACATCAAGCCGTTCGACCCGTTCCACCTGCCGTTCATGATGACGGTCATCCTGCTGCTGTCCGGCGTCACGGTCACCTGGGCGCACCATGAGATCGTGCACGGCAACAACAAGAAGGCCGCGCAGGCGCTGGGCCTGACCGTGCTGCTCGGCATCATGTTCAGCTTCTTCCAGGGCTGGGAGTACAGCCACGCCTCGTTCGGCTTCACCGACGGCATCTACCCGTCCACCTTCTTCATGGCGACGGGCTTCCACGGCTTCCACGTCATCGTCGGCACCATCTTCCTGGCGGTCTGCTGGTACCGCACGGTGAAGGGGCACTTCACGCCGAACAGCCACTTCGGCTTCGAGGCGGCGGCCTGGTACTGGCACTTCGTGGACGTGGTCTGGCTGTTCCTGTTCGTCTCCATCTACTGGTGGGGGTCGCTGGGCGCGGCCGCCGGGCATTGACCACATACTACCCACGGGTAGCGCCGTTGAGCGCGGGCATGCGTTGCGTGTGCCCGCGCTGCGGCAAGGGGAGGCTCTACAAGGGCTTCCTCACCGTGGCCGACGTCTGCGAGGTCTGCGGCCTCGACCTGTGCAAGCAGGACACCGGCGACGGCCCGGCGGTGTTCCTGATCTTCATCCTCGGCTTCCTGGTGGTGCCGGTCGCGCTGTGGGTGTCGATGCACGCGGAATGGCCGTTGTGGCTGCACACGCTGGTCTGGGGCACGCTGATCCTCGGTCTGGCGCTCGGCATGCTGCGGCCGGCCAAGGCCTACATGATCGCGCTCCAGTACCGTTACCGCCGCCACGACTACGAGGGGCCCGCCGCGTGAGCGCCGCCGCCATGTCCGGTTCCGTCCGCCGCTTCCGCCCCAGCCTGTGGGCGACGCTGTTCACCGTTCCGGCGGTGCTGGCGATGCTCGGCCTCGGCACGTGGCAGGTGGAGCGGCTGGGCTGGAAGGAAGACCTGATCCGCCGCGTGCACGAGCGCATGGCGGCCGCCCCCATCCCGCTGCCGGCCTCCCTCCCCGAGCCCGAGGCTCTCGACCTGCGCCCGGTCACCGTCACCGGGCGCCTGCTCAACGACCGCGCCCTCCTGATGATCGCCCGGCCGCGCCAGGGGCAGATGGGCTACGAGGTGGTGACCCCCCTGCAGCGCGCCGACGGCGGCCCGCCGGTGCTGGTCAACCGCGGCTGGATCCCGATGGACCGCAAGGAGGCCCGCCGCGACGGCCCGCCGGGTGAGGTGACGCTGCGCGGCGTCGCCCGCGTGCCGGCGCCGGCCGGCTGGATGCAGCCCGGCAACACGCCCGGCGCCGAGGTGTGGAGCCGCCTCGACCCGCCCGCCATGGCCGCCGCGCTCGGCTTGGCCGCGGTGGCGCCGGTGGTGGTGGAAGCCTTGCCGGGACAGTCCTCGCCCGGCGGCCCCGCGGGCATCGAGCCGCGGGTGGACCTGCCGAACAACCACCTGCAATACGCCATCACCTGGTATAGCCTCGCGGCGACCCTGCTGGTCATCTACGTCGTCTTCCACCTTCGCCGCAGATCGGACCCATGACCGCTTACCAGGACCTGGAACGCCGCTTCGCCCGCGTCGCCGCCATCGGCGGAGCCCTGGGCATCCTCGGCTGGGACACCCAGACCATGATGCCGGATGGCGCCGCCGACGGCCGCGCCGAGCAGACCGCCACCCTGTCCGTGCTGGCGCACGAGCTGATGACGGCGCCGGACATGGCCGACCTCCTCGCGACGGCCGAGGCGCAGGGCGGGCTCGACGCGTGGCAGGCGGCCAACCTGCGCGAGATGCGGCGCCTGCACGTCCAGGCCACTGCGCTGCCCGCCGATCTGGTGGAGGCGACCAGCAAGGCGATCTCCGCCTGCGAGATGGCGTGGCGCACCGCGCGGGCCGAGAGCGACTACGCCGCCCTGCTGCCGTCCCTGCGCGAGGTTCTGCGCCTCGTGCGCGAAGGCGCGCGGGCGAAGGGCGAGGCGCTGGGCGTCTCCCCCTACGACGCGCTGCTGGACGAGCACGACCCCGGCTCGCGCGCGGCGCGGATCGACGCGCTGTTCGACGACCTCGCGGGCTTCCTGCCCGACCTGCTGGAGCGCGTCCTGGAGAAGCAGGCGGCCGAGCCGCCGGTGCTGCGCCTGGAGGGACCGTTCCCGGTGGATCGCCAGAAGGAACTGGGCGAGCGGATGATGCGTGCCGCCGGGTTCGACTTCACGCGCGGCCGGCTGGACGTGTCGCTGCACCCGTTCTGCGGCGGCGCGAACGACGACGTGCGCATCACCACCCGCTACGACGAGGCCGACTTCGCCAAGGCGCTAATGGGCGTGCTGCACGAGACCGGCCACGCGCTGTACGAGCAGGGCCGCCCGCGCGCCTGGATGCTGCAGCCGGTGGGCAACGCCCGCGGCATGGCGGCGCACGAATCGCAGTCGCTGATCGTCGAGATGCAGGCCAGCCGCTCGGCCGAGTTCATCGGCTGGCTGGCCGGCGAGGCGCGCGCGGCGTTCGGCGGCGGCGGACCGGCCTGGGAGCCGGATAACCTGCGCCGCCTCACCACCCGCGTCGAGCGCGGTTTCATCCGCGTCGACGCCGACGAGGTGACCTACCCGGCGCACGTCATCCTGCGCTACCGGCTGGAAAAGGCGCTGATCGCCGGCGACCTCGACCTCGCCGAGCTGCCGGGCGCCTGGAACGAGGGCATGCGGACGCTGCTCGGCGTCGAGCCGCCGAACGACCGGCTGGGCTGCCTGCAGGACATCCATTGGCCGGGCGGCGGCTGGGGCTATTTCCCGACCTACACGCTGGGCGCCATGACCGCCGCACAGCTGTTCGAAGCGGCCTGCGCCGCCGAGCCCGACGTGAAGCCGGGGCTGGCGCGCGGCGACTTCGCCCCCCTGGTGGGATGGCTGCGCACGAACGTGCACGGCCGAGGCAGCCTGCCGGCGAGCACGGACGAGCTGCTGACCGGGGCCACCGGCCGGCCGCTCGACGCCGCGGTGTTCAAGCGGCATCTGGAGCGGCGGTATCTGGGCGGATGAGTCGTAGGGCCCGGCCCCCCTCCTAACCTCCCCCCACTTCGCGGGGGGAGGAGTTGATCCCCTCCCCCGCGCAGTGGGGGAGGGTTAGGGTGGGGGCTCAGCTCAGAAACGTTCTCAGAACGCCAGGGCCGCCCCCGCGACCGCCGCATGCGCCCGGTAGTTCCGGCGCAGGTCCCCTTCGTACCGCACATACGCCCGCCCGCCCGTGAACCGCCCGGACAGCCCGAGCGCCGGCTGCACGCTCCACGGCGATTCACCCGTGGTCCCGATGGTGAACGAGCCCGGCTGCCCGGCCAGCCCCGCGCTTACCGCCGCGGACGACGCCGACAGCCGCTGGCTCCACAGCAGGCGGCCGCCCAGCGTCCAGCCCGCGGCAAGCGGGTAGGCGAGAGCGATGCCCGCGCGCGAGCGCAGGCTGTGCCCGTCCCGCCCCTCCACCGCGAGGTTCAGGCCGTCGGCGCCGCTCTCCGTGAAGCCGCGCCCGTGCTGCCACGCGTGCTGCAGCCCGACGAAGGGCGTCACCCGCGCGCTTTCCAGCGCCACTTCGGTGCCGAGGTCGAGGCGGGTGACGACGGAGTCCGCCCGTGGCTTGCCGGTGGCGGTGCGGGCGATGGCGGTGGAGACGCCGGGCAGGGCACCGCTGTCGGCGATGGCGATGCGGCGGCCGACGTCGCCCCAACTGGTGCCGCCCGCCACCTGCCCGTTCAGGACGACGCTGCCCGGCGTGTAGGTGCCGTGCACCCCCAGCAGCGCCGTCTCGACCCGGCCGGTGCTGGATCCGGCGTCCTTCCAATCCAGCCGGCTGCGCAGGTAGCCGCCGCCGAGGCCGACCGCCAGCGCCTCGGATACGCGGTAGTCCACGCCGCTCATGCCGGCCCAGGTGACCGCGCGGTAGCCCGCCATCGTCTCGGTGCTGCCCAGGCGCGCCGCCGAGCCGAGCGCCTGCGTCCACACCGTCAGCCCCGGCGCCAGCGCCGCCTCCGGCCGGCCGCCCCGCCGGTCGAGCGCGTCGAGGAACAGCGTGCGCTGGTGGTCGAGGACGTGCGGCAGCGCGCCGTACACCTCCGGCCCGAACTGCCGGACGGCGGCCTGCAACGGCGCGGCGTCGGCCGGGCTGGTCAGGTTCAGCACGTCGAGCGTCAGCAGCGCGCGGTCGAGGTCGCTGTAGGCGGCCACCGGCAGGCTGTCCAGATAGCTTCCGACCGCCTTCGCCGGGCCGGACAGCCGCGGGCCGTAGACCAGCACCGGCCCCGGGTCGGCGCTGCCGGTGACGGTGTAGTTGGCCGCCGGCACCTGATAGCCCTGCACACCCGCCGCGCCCCAGCCGACGTAATACTGGATGCCGCCGCCCTGGCCCCAGCTGCCGGTGCCGTCCACGGCGTTGGTGATCGGGCCGGCGACGCCGCTCCAGAACGACACGCCGGCCGGGACGACGACCAACGTCATCATGTTGTTGCGCGTGCCGTCGCCGTAGACCGGCAGCGCCCAGCGGTCGAGGATCTGCGCCCGAGTCAGCCCGCGCATCTCGGCGATCGGCATGACCCAGCCGCCGGTCTGCCCGGCCTTGCCTGGCAGGTCGCGTGGACTGACGTAGCTGCGCACCGCCACGAAGGGCTGCGTGGTGCGCACGACGTACGCGGTGGTGCCCAATTCGAACGGCGGGTTGACCTCGGTCGTGCCGTAGATGCCCTGGAAGGCGGTGAGCATCGACTCCGCGCTTGCCGTGCCGAGGACGGTCAGGCCGGGGATGCCGGTGGCGGTCGCGGCGCCGGCGGCGCCGGCCGGGTCCGCGGCCAGCAGCGCGAGCGCGGCCAGGGTTCCCGCGAGGGTTCGGATCGCCATGCCGTCCTCCGTGTGCTGCGTGAAGCGATGCCGTGGCTATAGCATGTCCGGCGCCCGGCGCACGGTGCGGCAAATTCCATGCGGTGCGCCGCGATTTATCGCGCCCATGCCGCTTGCGGAAAACCCGCGCCTACCGCTACTTTTGCCGCCTTTCCTGTCCAGCGAGAGTGATCGCGGTGCGCTACATCAGCACGCGGGGCGCGGCCCCGGCCCTGGGTTTCGAGGACGTCCTTCTGACCGGGCTCGCCCGCGACGGCGGCCTGTACGTGCCGGAGACCTGGCCGCAGTTCACCGCCGACGACATCCGCGCGCTGCGTGGCCTGCCCTACAGCGAGGTGGCGGTGCGCGTCATGCTGCCGTTCCTTGGCGGTGCGATCTCGGAAAGCGACTTCCGCGCCCTGGTGCGGGACGCCTACGCCACCTTCGACCACGACGCGGTGACGCCCCTGGTCCAGCTCGACCAGCGCACCTGGGTGCTGGAGCTGTTCCACGGTCCGACGCTGGCCTTCAAGGACGTGGCGCTGCAGCTGCTCGGCCGCCTGTTCGACCACGTGTTGGAGAAGCGCGGCGAGCGGGTGACCATCGTCGGCGCCACCTCGGGCGACACCGGCTCCGCCGCCATCGAGGCGTGCCGCGACCGCCACAACGTGGACATCTTCATCCTGCACCCGAAGGGCCGCACGTCCGAGGTGCAGCGCCGGCAGATGACCAGCGTGCTGTCCTCCAACGTCCACAACATCGCGCTGGAAGGCAGCTTCGACGACTGCCAGGACCTCGTGAAGGCGATGTTCAACGACACCGCCTTCCGCGACAAGCTGAACCTGTCGGCGGTGAACTCCATCAACTGGGCGCGCATCATGGCCCAGATCGTCTACTACTTCGCGGCGGCGGCGGCGCTCGGCGCGCCGGACCGCGAGATCGACTTCGTCGTGCCCACGGGCAACTTCGGCAACGTCTACGCCGCCTACGGCGCGCGGGCCATGGGGCTGCCGATCGGCAAGCTGATCGTCGGCTCCAACACCAACGACATCCTGGCGCGCTTTTTCGCCAGCGGCACCATGGCGGCGCAGGGCGTCACGCCTACTTTAAGCCCCAGCATGGACATCCAGATCTCGTCCAACTTCGAACGCCTGCTGTTCGACCTGCTGGGCCGCGACGGGGCCGCGGTGGAGGCCTGCATGCGCACCTTCCGCGCCGAGGGCCGCTTCGCCGTCACCGACGCGCAGCTCGCCCAGGCGCTGGCGGTCTTCGCCGGCCACCGGGTGGACGAGGCCGCCACCATGGCCACCATCACCGACACCTGGAAGCGCCACGGCGGCTACACCGTCGATCCGCACACCGCCGTCGGCGTCGCCTCGGCCGCCGCGGTCGAGACCGCGCCCGGCCGCCCGGTGGTCGTGCTGGCCACCGCGCATCCGGCCAAGTTCCCCGACGCCGTCGAGAAGGCCACCGGCCGCCGTCCCGCCCTGCCGCCGCGCCTGGGCGACCTGTACGAGCGCGAGGAGCGGCTGAGCGTGCTGCCCAACGACCTCGCCCAAGTGCAGGCCTTCGTCGCCCAGCGCGCCCGCGCGGCGCAGGGGGTGGCATGAGCCGGGTGCGGGTGACCACGCTGGCGAACGGCCTGCGCGTCGCCACCGACACCATGCCGGACGTGCAGACCGTGTCGCTCGGCTGCTGGGTCGGCGTCGGCACGCGCAACGAGGCGTCCAGCGTCAACGGCGTCGCCCACCTCGTGGAGCACATGCTGTTCAAGGGCACCAAGCGCCGCTCGGCGTTCCGCATCTCCGAGGAGATCGAGAACGTCGGCGGCCAGCTCAACGCCTACACCACGCGCGAGCACACCGCCTACTACGCCAAGGTCCTGCACGAGGACGCCGGGCTGGCGCTGGACATCATCGCCGACATGCTCCAGCACTCGCTGCTCGACGAGGGCGAGCTGGCGCGCGAGCGCACCGTGGTGCTGCAGGAGATCGGGCAGGCCATCGACACGCCCGACGACATCATCTTCGACCATTTCCAGTCCACCGCCTACCCGGAGCAGGCGCTGGGGCGCCCGGTGCTCGGTTCGGCGGAGATCGTCGGGAAACTGCCGCGCTCGGCCCTGGTGGACTACCTGGGCCGGCACTACTCCGGCCCGGCCACCGTGCTGGCCGCCGCCGGGCGGATCGAGCATGACGCCTTCGTCGCCCTGGCCGAGAAGGCCTTCGCCCATCTGCCCAACACCACGCACGCCGAGCCGGAGCCCGCCCTCTACCGCGGCGGCGACTTCCGCGAGGAGCGCGACCTGGAGCAGCTGCACCTCGTGCTCGGCTTCGACGGGGTGGGCATCCACGACCCGGACTTCTACGCCCACGCGGTGCTGTCGACGCTGCTGGGCGGCGGCATGTCGTCCCGCCTGTTCCAGGAGATCCGCGAGAAGCGCGGCCTCGTGTACTCCATCTACACCTTCACCGGGGGCTACCGCGACGGCGGGCTGTTCGGCGTCTACGCCGGCACCGGCGAGGGCGAGGTGGAGGAACTGGTCCCGGTGGTCTGCGAGGAGATCGTCAAGGTCGCCGACGGCGTCAGCGAGGACGAGCTGGCCCGCGCCCGCGCCCAGATGAAGGCCGGCACGCTGATGGCGCTGGAGAGCACCATGTCGCGTTGCGAGCAGCTCGGCCAGCAGCTGCTGGTCTACGGCCGGCCGATCCCGGTGGAGGAGATCGTCACCCGCATCGAGGGCGTGGACGCGGACGCGATCACCCGCGCCGCCCGCCGCCTGCGCCAGTGCCGCCCGACCGTGGCGGCGCTCGGCCCCGTGCACCGTCTGGAGGCGTATGAGCGGATCGCGGCCCGATTGGCCTGACGGCTTCCGGCGTAAAGGCGCGCCCTTATGATCCGCCTGCTCGGCAGCGGCCTGATCAGCCCGCCGGCGGTGCGGCTCGACGGGTCGCGTTGCTACATCCGGCCGCCGCTGCCGCGCGACTGGCGCGAATGGGCCGATCTGCGCGCCGAATCCCGCGCCTTCCTGACGCCCTGGGAGCCGACCTGGCCAGCCGACGCGCTGACCCGCTCCTCCTTCACCCGCCGGCTGCGGCGGCAGGCGCAGGAATGGCGCGACGACGAGGGCTACAGCTTCCTCGCCTTCGACCGGCAGAGCGACACCATGGTCGGCGGCCTGGGGCTGTCCAACGTGCGGCGCGGGGTGGCGCAGATGGCGACGCTCGGCTACTGGGCCGGCAAGCCGTACGCGCGGCGCGGCTACATCTCCGCGGCGACGCGGCTGGTGCTGGACTTCGCCTTCGGCCAGCTCGGCCTGCACCGCGTCGAGGCGGCCTGCCTGCCGACCAACGAGGCGAGCCGCGGCCTGCTGGAAAAGGTCGGCTTCACCCACGAGGGCTATGCCCGCGGCTACCTGCGCATCGACGGCACGTGGCGCGACCACGTGCTCTACGCCATGCTGCGCGAGGAGTGGCGCGATTAGGAAGTATCAATAACTCCTATTCGGACATTCCGGACATTGCGCGGTTAAGCAACGTTTAACCTCTTCCAGGCATCCTGCAGGCAACAACGTTCCAAAAGCCTATGGTGCAGCGATGACCGAGAAGCCGATCTGGACGCAGGAATCCTCCCGCCACTACACGCTGAATCTGGCCGACCGCCGCGTCGAGGTGCGCTACGAGTCCGCCGGGTTCCAGAGCGCCTGGGCGATCGTCGTCGGCAGCCGCGTGGTCGAGCGCTGCCAGGAGTTCATGCAGGCCCGCGGCGTCGCCCTGGCGGTGGCCTCGCGCTAAGAAGTTTGGAGCCCCTCTCCCCTCGCGGGAGAGGGGTTGGGGAGAGGGGGGCACTTCAGCCGCCCCGCACGAAGCCCGGATCCTCCGCCGCCGCGAGGACCGTGGCGAGCACATCCTCCAGTCTCGTCAAAACCCCCGGGTTCCAGAACCGCAGCACCCGAAAGCCATGGGCCTCCAAGTGCCCCGTGCGCGCCGCGTCCACCGGTGCGCCGTGCTGGCCGCCATCGACTTCGATGACGAGCCGGCGCTCGAAGCAGACGGAATCGACGATGTACCGATCGATCGGCTGCTGGTGTTTGAACTTCAGCCCATTGAGTCGGTGGTTGCGGAGCGCGCTCCAGAGGCGGCGTTCAACGTCCGTGGAATTCTGGCGGAGGCGCTTGGCGAACGTGGTGGACTACCGCGCCGGCCCATCTCCCCAACCCCTCTCCCGCGAGGGGAGAGGGGCTTTTTGACGTCTCACGCGTGCCCGGCTTCGCCCGACAGCATCGACACGCTCACGCCCAGCTTGCCGATGGCGCGCTCCCACTTCGCCTCCAGGTCGGGGTCGAACAGCAGGTCCTCGTCGCAGGGCACGTTCAGCCAGCCGTTGGCCTGGATCTCCGCGTCCAGCTGACCCGGCCCCCAGCCGGCGTAGCCGAGCAGCAGGAACGAGCGCTTCGGCCCGCGGTTCTCGGCGATGGCGCGCAGGATGTCGATGGTGGCGGTCAGCGCCACCTCGTCGTCCACCACCAGCGTGCCCTCGCGCACGTAATCGGTCGAATGCAGGACGAATCCGCGCCCGGATTCCACAGGTCCGCCATAATGCACGGGCAAATTGACCGTGGGCTTGGTATCCTCCAGGCCCAGCTGGTCGAGCAGGTCATGGAACGTGATCGAACCGAACAGCTTGTTGACGACGAGCCCCATGGCGCCGTCCTCGTTGTGTGCGCACATGTAGATTACGGTGCGGTGGAAGCGCGGATCCGTCATGCCGGGCATGGCGATCAGAAGCTGTCCGGTGAGGTACTCGGAAGACTTCAGGAGACCGGAAGACATGGTCGAGTACGGCATGCGCGGCTATCCTTCGTCCTGGGCGGAAACACCCGGGGTGCACGGACCCCGCCGCCGCCTGAATTGCAAGTGTGACAGCAGGAGGCGCAGGCTGTCACCCAAATTTGCGCCACCGGACGCGCGGTGGATCGCGGACTGAGATGAGAACAGTGCGGACGATGAAAAAGCTTGCCGTCCTTCCGATGCTCTTGGGTCTTGTCCTTTCGGGCAACGCTTTCGCCGCCGCCGGTCCCTGGGTCAAGGGCGGGCCGGTGGAAGCGCGGCTGGTCTCGGCGGTGGAGGCGGTGGGCGAGCGCGAGTCGCTGCCGCTGGCGCTGGAGGTCCGCCTCGACAAGGGCTGGAAGACCTACTGGCGCTCGCCCGGCGACGCCGGCCTGCCGCCGCGTGTGGAGTGGGAGGGCTCGGCCAACCTGAAGGAGGCCGGGTTCGGCTACCCGGTGCCGCACCGCACGACGACCCTGGGCATCGAGACGGTGGGCTACGAGGGCGTGGTCACCTTCCCGGTGCGCGCCGTGCCGGCCGAGCCGGGGAAGCCGCTGGGCCTCAAGGCCGGCGTCGACCTGCTGGTGTGCTCGGAGATCTGCGTGCCGCAGCGCGTCGATGTGGCGCTGACCCTGCCGGCCGGGCCGGCGGCCGCGGGGCCGGAAGCCAACATCGTCTCCCGCGCCGAGAACTCCGTGCCCGGCGACGGGCGCGCGGCGGGGCTGGAGATCCGCGCCGTCCGCACCCAGGGCGCCGTGCTGGAGGTCGAGGCCACCGCCCGCGAGCCCTTCGCCAAGCCCGACGTCTTCGTCGAACTCGACCCGCCGGCGCCGCTCACCGCGCCGACCGTTCGCCTGTCGGACGGCGGGCGCACCGCGGTGCTGCGCTTCCAGGTGCCGGACGCCCCGAAGGACACCGACCTGACCGGCCGGCCGGCGGTGCTGACCGTGGTGGACGGCGCCCGTGCCGCGGAGCTGCGCGCCACCGTCGCCGCCGGGCCGGTCGGCGGCGCTCCGGCGGGGGTGGCGCCGTCGCTGCTCGCCATGCTGGGCGTGGCGCTGCTCGGCGGGCTGATCCTCAACCTGATGCCGTGCGTGCTGCCGGTGCTGTCGCTCAAGCTGCTGCACGCCGTGCAGCACTCCGCCGCGCCGCCGCGCGCGGTGCGCGCCGGCTTCCTGGCCTCGGCGGCGGGCATCGTCGCCTCGTTCCTGCTGCTGGCCGGCGTCATGGTCGGCCTGAAGGCGGCGGGCGCCGCGGTGGGGTGGGGCATCCAGTTCCAGCAGCCGCTGTTCCTGGTCTTCATGGTGGTGCTGGTGACGCTGTTCGCCGCCAACCTCTGGGGCCTGTTCGAGATCCCGTTGCCGCGCCGGATCGCCGACGCGCTGGCCGGGCCGGAGGAGGGGCATGGGCTGGCCGGGCCGTTCGCCACCGGCGCCTTCGCCACGCTGCTGGCCACGCCGTGCTCGGCGCCGTTCCTCGGCACGGCCGTGGGCTTCGCGCTGGCGCGTGGAGCATTGGAGATCGTCGCGGTGTTCGCGGCGCTGGGCGTCGGGCTGGCGCTGCCGTACCTGGCGGTCGCGGCCTTCCCGCGCGCCGCGCGGCTGCTGCCGCGGCCGGGGCGCTGGATGCTGGCGCTGCGCCGGGTGATGGGCGCGGCGCTGGCGCTGACCGGCGTGTGGCTGCTGACCGTCATGGCGGTGCAGGTCGGCGACACGGTGGCCGCGGTGGTCGCAGGGCTGATGCTGGCGCTGCTGGCGGCGCTGTGGGCCGGCGGCGGCCGAAGCGGGCCGGTGGGGTGGGGTGGCGCCGCGCTGGCGGCGCTGCTGACCGTCGCCTCCTTCGTCGTGCCGGCGCAGTTCGGCCGCGGCGCCGACGCCGCCCCGGTGGTGGACGCGGTGGCGCGCTGGGAGAGCTTCGACGAGGCGGCGGTCCGCAGCCACGTCGCCGCCGGCCGCACGGTGTTCGTCGACGTCACCGCCGACTGGTGCATCACCTGCCAGGCCAACAAGAAGCTGGTCATCAACCGCGGCGAGACCGCCAGGCGGCTGAAGGGCGGCGGCATCGTCGCCATGCGCGCCGACTGGACGCGGCCGGATGAGCGGATCACCGCCTATCTGGCGGCGAACGGCCGCTACGGCATCCCGTTCAACATCGTCTACGGCCCCGGCGCGCCGGACGGCGTGGCCCTGCCCGAGCTGCTGAGCGAGGCGGTGGTGGTCGAGGCGCTCGACAGGGCATCCGCCAAGCGCTGAGCTTGCCGGACGGCGGCCCCGCCGGTACAACGGATGCTTGGCCCAACGAACCAAAGGGCCGGCGAACAAAGGGAGAGAGACACCATGACCATTTCCGTTGGCGACGCCGTTCCGTCCGTCGCACTGAAGCACCTGACCGACAACGGCATGCAGGAGCTGAACACCAGCGACTTCTTCAAGGGCAAGAAAGTCGTGATGTTCTCGGTTCCCGGCGCCTTCACGCCGACCTGCTCGGCCAAGCACCTGCCGGGCTTCGTCCAGCAGGCCGAGGCGCTCAAGGCCAAGGGCGTGCAGGAGATCGTCTGCCTCGCCGTCAACGACCCCTTCGTCATGCGCGCCTGGGGCGAGAAGAACGGCACCGAGGGCAAGGTGTTCATGCTGCCCGACGGCAACGCCGCCTTCACCGAGGCGCTGGGCCTGACCATGGACGGCTCGGGCTATGGCCTGGGCAAGCGCGGCCAGCGCTTCGTGCTGGTCGCCGAGGACGGCAAGGTCACCCACCTCGCCGTCGAGGAGCCCGGCAAGTTCGAAGTGTCGAGCGCCGAGGCGGTGCTGGCGACGCTTTGATCGGAACGTAGCGAGGGGCTGCGCGCCCCTCGCGCTTCCCGCGGCAGGGGCAGGGCCCCTGCACCCCGACCTATCGGATGAGGCGGATCTCGGCGCCGATTTGCAGGTCGCGCCACGCGCGGTCGGCGGTCAGGACAGGCAGCCCCAGAGCCAAGCCGAGTGCAAGGCAGGCGCGGTCGCCCAGGGACAGGCCGGCGTGACGTGTGGATCGCCGAAGGCGCCCCGCGATTTCCGCGTGGTCGCCATCAAAGGGAACCACGGCGGCGATGGGCAGGGCCGACAGGCTGCCGCGGACCGCATCGTCCGGCAGGCCGCGTTCGGTCATGACGGCAACCAGTTCCGACCAGTTTACGGCGCTTATGGCGGCCTGTTCGAGAGCCGCCGCCACCATGTCGGCTCCGGGTTCTTCCCACAGCAGGGCCAGCACCGCCGACGTATCGACCACGCAGGCGAGAGCGGCTTCACTCACGCCGCGCCTCCGCCCGTCGCTGCGCGATCAGGTCGTCAACGGGCGAGCCGCTCCCCTGGTCGTACTGGCGCACGATGCGGCGTGCTTCGGCGATGCCCGCCTGTGCGGTCAACGTCCGCGCGATCCGCAGCGCGTGATCCTCGACGCTGATCGTCACCTCGTCGCCGGGCTTCAGGCCGAGGGCCTGCCGATGCTGGACGGGAAGCGCGAGGTGCCCCTGCTCGTCGATCCGGACGCGTACGGATTTCATGGCGCCACTCCGATTGCTCTCAGAATTCTGAGAGCTGCGCCGGCAGGCGTCAAGCCCGCCCCAGCCCGCGCTCCTCGCGCGATTCGGCCAGCCCGCGCCGGGCCAGTTCGTCGGCGCGCTCGTTCTCCGGGTGGCCGGCGTGGCCGCGCACCCAGTGGAACTCGATGTCGTGGCGCTGCGCCGCCTCGTCCAGGCGCTGCCACAGGTCGACGTTCTTCACCGGCTTCCTGTCGGCCGTCAGCCAGCCGCGGGCCTTCCAGCCCTTGATCCACTGGGTGATGCCGTTCTTCACGTACTCGCTGTCGGTGTACAGCCGCACCTTCACCGGCCGCTTGAGGGCTTCCAGCGCCTGGATGGCGGCCATCAGCTCCATGCGGTTGTTGGTGGTGTTGGCCTCGCCGCCGCACAGCTCCTTCTCCACCGCGCCGAAGCGCAGGATGGCGCCCCAGCCGCCCGGGCCCGGGTTGCCGCTGCACGCGCCGTCGGTGAAGATGTCGACGGCCTTGGCGTCGCTTGCCTCGCTCATGGCGCGGTGTCCAGGCCATAGTCGCCGACGCTCCGCACCGTCTGGTGGAAGCGCAGCTTGCGCAGGTACTCCAGCGGGTCCTTGGGCCGCACGAAGGCGCCCGGCGGGTGGTTCAGCCAGTCGTACAGCCGGGTCAGCAGGAAGCGCACCGCGCTGCCGCGGCACAGCCAGGGCAGGGCGCTCAGCTCCTCCGCCGACAGCGGCCGGACGCGCTGGTAGTTGGTCAGCAGCAGCCGCGCCTTGGTGGCGTTGAACGACCCGTCCGCCTCGAAGCACCACGCGTTCATGCAGATGGCGATGTCGTAGGAGAGGTAGTCGTTGCAAGCGAAGTAGAAGTCGATCAGGCCGGACAGCCGCTCGCCGCTGAAGAACACGTTGTCGGGGAACAGGTCGGCGTGGATGACGCCGCTCGGCAGCCCGCCCGGCCAGTGCGCGGCCAGCGCGTCCAGCTCCGTCGCCAGCGTGTCGCGCAGGCCGGGGCGCACCTCGTCGGCGCGCTCGGCGCACCGGGCGAACAGGTCCTGCCAGCCGGCCAGCGACAGCGCGTTGGCGCGCGTCATGCCGAACCCGGCCCCGGCGAGGTGCAGGCGCGCCAGCGCCTCGCCCAGCTGCGCGCAGTGCTGCGGCTGGATGCGGCGCGGCCACATGCCCTTGAGGAAGGTGACGATCACCGCCGGCCGGCCGCACAGCTCGTGCAGCGCCTCGCCGTCGCGGGCGTGCACCGGCAGCGGGCAGTCCACCCCGTGCTCCGACAGATGTTCCATCAGGCCGAGGAAGAAGGGCAGGTCCTCGCGCCGGGTGCGCTTCTCGTAGAGGGTGAGGATGTACGGCCCGGTCTCGGTGACGAGGAGGAAGTTGGAGTTCTCCACCCCCTCGGCGATGCCCTTGCACGACAGCACGGCGCCCAGGTCGTACTGGGCGGCGAACGCGCTCAGCTCCTCGTCGGAGACTTCGGTGTATACGGCCATGGGCCAGCCGCTTACCGGGATTCGCGGCGGCGGTCAACGGCTACAACGCCACGCCCTCGTACAGCGCCGGGATCGGCAGGTCGACGCCCACCGAGGCCAGCGGCAGCGTGGCGGTGTCCGCGAAGTCCTCGACGATCCAGCGCGTCCCGTCGCGGCGCCACAGCTGGACGCGTGGGGCGCGGCTGTCCACCAGCAGGATCTCCTGCACCGAGGGGATCCGCATGTAGTCAGGCACCTTGGTGCCGCGGTCGTGGGTGGCGGTGCTCTCGGAGAGGACTTCCACGATCAGGACTGGAAGCCGGACCCAATAAGCATGAGGGTCGTATGGCGTGCCGGTTACGGTGAAGTCAGGAGAATAGAGGCACTCATCGCGGTCGTCGAACCGCACGCCACAGCCCATCAAGCCGCGAAAGGGTTTGTGCAGGCGTCCGCCAAGTTCACCGATGAGGTTGCCGACGATCAAGCCATGTCCCACGGTGTTGAGTGGCTTGGCTCTCGGTTTGCCGTGAACGAGTTCGTACCGGATATCGGGGATCTGCTCGGCCCAGGGGATGAACGTATCGATGGTCATCGGCGTGCTGATCGGCTCGGCCACATCATTCTCCCGCCTTGGAGACCGGAAAGGCGCATGCATTGGGCCCCCATCCCAACCTTCCCCCACGTCGCGGGGGAAGGAACAGATCCCCTCCCCGCGACGTGGGGGAGGGTTAGGGTGGGGGCCCAGCGCAGGACCGCAAACGCAGAGAATTATGCGTCCGCCCCCACCTTCCGGGAAGCCCCATCCTCTTCCGTCAGCGCCTTGGGAAGCTTGAACACCACGTCCTCGGTGGCCGTCCGCACCTGCTCCACGCTGACCTCGAAGCGTTCCTTCGCCGCGGCGATCACCTCCTCGACCAGCACCTCGGGCGCCGAGGCGCCGGCCGTGATACCGAGGCGGCGGATGTCGCTCAGCGCCGTCCAGTCGATGTCCGCCGCCCGCTGCACCAGCTGCGCGCGGGTGCAGCCGCCGTTCTTCGCCACCTCGACCAGCCGCTTGGAGTTGGACGAGTTCGGCGCGCCCAGCACCAGCACCGCGTCCACCGTGGGCGCGATGGCCTTCACCGCCTGCTGGCGGTTGGTGGTGGCGTAGCAGATGTCCTCCTTGCGCGGGCTGGAGATCGCCGGGAAGCGCTCCTGGAGCGCCGCGAGGATGCCCGCCGTCTCGTCCACCGACAGCGTCGTCTGGGTGGCGAAGGCGAGGTTGCCCGGGTCCTCGACCTCGATGCGCGCCACGTCCTCCACCGTCTCCACCAGAACCACCGCGCCCGGGGGCAGCTGGCCCATGGTGCCGACCACCTCGGGGTGGCCGGCGTGGCCGATCAGGATCACCTGCCGGCCCTCGGCGTGGCGGCGCTCGGCCTCGCGGTGCACCTTGCTGACCAGCGGGCAGGTGGCGTCCAGGTAGAACAGGCCGCGCCGCTCCGCCTCGGCCGGCACCGCCTTGGGCACGCCGTGCGCCGAGAACACCACCGGCACGCCGTCCGGCACCTCGTCCAGCTCATCGACGAAGACGGCGCCCTTGGCCTCCAGGCTCTCGACCACGAAGCGGTTGTGCACGATCTCGTGCCGCACGTAGACCGGCGCGCCGTAGCGCTCCAGCGCCACCTCGACGATCTGGATCGCCCGGTCGACGCCGGCGCAGAAGCCGCGCGGCGCGGCGAGCAGGATGGTCAGCGGGGGCTTGGCAGTCATACGTCCTCGGGGTCCTCAAGAGCGGTGCGCCGCCTTGTGCGGGTGCGGCGGGTTCTCTACAGTGCGGCGCCACACGATCCAACCGAGAACAGGCCAGACCCATGGACCGCCGCGACCGTAATATAGGAACCCCCGTCCGGAAAAGCCTGCTGGCGTTCGGCGTTCTGGCGCTGTCCGGCTGCTCGATGTTCGGCGGCGGGCAGCCGGCGAATCCGGCGACCGCGGCGTTGGCCTGCCCGAAGATCGGCATCGTGCGTGAGCTGTCGGAGATGACGCAGTTCCGCGCCGGCGGCAAGGACATGACCGACGTCACCTCGCGCGCCGCGCTCACCGACTACAGCGGCAACTGCGAGTACGGCAGCGACGGCGTCACCATCAACCTGAACCTCTTCGTGCTGGCCGAGCGCGGCCCGGCCATGCAGGGCGACCAGGCGACCTACCGCTACTTCGTGGCGGTGGCCCGCCCGGACGAGGAGAACCCGGCCAGCAAGGCTGAGTTCGAGACCACCGTCAACTTCCCGAAGGGCCAGACGCGAGTCGTCACCAAGGAGGAGCTGGCGCCGAAGATCCCGCTGCCCAAGGACGCCAACGCCAAGAGCTGGCGCGTGCTGGTCGGCTTCCAGCTGACGCCGGAGCAGCTCAACTTCAACCTCGCGCAGATCAAGCGCTGAGCGGCTTGGCCTACCGCCCTTCGCGCGGATTGACAATCCGGGGCGAGCCGGTAGGGTAGCCGCACACGCCGACGACCCCTCGCGGGAGAGACCGCCGCAGCGCCTTCATCAGGCGCTGGCAGGCGGCGCCGAAGGAGCAACCGCCCCCGGAAACTCTCAGGCAAACGGACCGCAGGGAAAGGCACTCTGGAAAGCAGGCGCCCCGCCATCGGGCAGGGCGTCTCACCGAAGGAGTAAACCGGTTTCCGGGCTTGCGCCCGGCCGGTGAATCTCTCAGGTCCACGACAGAGGGGGCTGGCACACCGCGCATCCGCGCGGCGTGAACCACTGTCGGAGGACGCGCGTGACCGATTCGCCTGAAAGTCTGTTGAAGACGCCCCTGCACGCCCTGCACGTCGAGCTGGGCGCGCGCATGGTGCCGTTCGCCGGCTACGACATGCCGGTGCAGTACCCCGCGGGCATCCTCAAGGAACACCTGCACACCCGCGCGAAGGCGGGCCTGTTCGACGTGTCGCACATGGGGCAGGTGCGCCTGACCGGCGAGGACCCCGCGGCGGCGCTGGAGGCGCTGGTGCCCGGCGACATCCGGGGGCTGGGCCGCGGCCGCATGCGCTACACGCTGTTCACCAACGAGACCGGCGGCATCCTGGACGACCTGATGGTCACCAACGCCGGCGACCACCTGTTCCTGGTGGTCAACGCCGCCCGCAAGGAGCACGACATCGCCCACCTGCGCGAGCGCCTGAAGGGCAAGGCGGAGGTGGAGCCGCTGCCCGACGCCGCGCTGATGGCGCTGCAGGGGCCGGACGCGGCCGGCGTGCTGGCGCGCTTCATCCCCGAGGCGGCGACCATGAAGTTCATGACGCTGCTGCCGGCCACCTTCAACGGCATCCCGGTGCTGATCACCCGCTCCGGCTACACCGGCGAGGATGGCTACGAGATCTCCTGCGCGTCCGTGGACGCCGAGGCGATCGCCCGCGCCCTGCTGGCCGAGCCGGAGGTCGAAGCCGTCGGCCTGGGCGCCCGCGATTCGCTGCGCCTGGAGGCCGGCCTGTGCCTGTACGGCCACGACATCGACGAGACGACGACGCCGGTCGAGGCGGGGCTGGAGTGGGCGCTGTCCAAGCGCCGCCGCGAGGAGGGAGGCTTCCCCGGCGCCGAGATCATCCTGGGCCAGCTGAAGTCCGGCGCCCAGCGCCGGCGGGTCGGCATCAAGCCCGATGGCCGCGCCCCGGCGCGCGAGCACACGGAGATCGTCGACGAGGCCGGCAACCGGCTGGGCGAGATCACCAGCGGCGGCTTCGGCCCGACGGTGAACGGCCCGGTCGCCATGGGCTACGTGGACATCGGCCGCGCATCCGAGGGCACGCCGCTGGCGCTGCTGGTCCGCGGCAAGCCGCTGGCCGCCCGGGTCGCGGCCATGCCGTTCGTT
The DNA here is from genome assembly GCF_050789165.1 of Azospirillum sp. NCBI lineage: Bacteria > Pseudomonadati > Pseudomonadota > Alphaproteobacteria > Rhodospirillales > Azospirillaceae > Azospirillum > Azospirillum sp. Next base: position 3,610 of record NZ_JBOZRT010000153.1, on the reverse strand, counting down.
CCGCAACGCTATTACCGGGGCTGAGCGTCAAGCCCCTCTCCCTTGACGGGAGAGGGGGTGGGGAGAGGGTGGCGCCGCGAAGCGGCCACGTTTCTCCCCCTCTCCCCAACCCCTCCCCCGCGAGGGGGGAGGGGCTAAGAGACCGAACATCGAACAGGGGGCTTCCATGACCATCAAGTACACCAAGGATCACGAGTGGGTCCGCGTCGAGGGCGACGTCGCCACGGTGGGTATTTCCGACTACGCGCAGAGCCAGCTCGGCGACGTGGTCTTCGTCGAGCTGCCGGAGGTCGGCCGCGCGCTGCAGCAGGGCAAGGAGGCCGCGGTCGTCGAGTCCGTCAAGGCCGCCAGCGAGGTCTTCGCGCCCGCGTCCGGCACCGTCACCGAGGTGAACCCCGACCTGGAGGGCGAGCCGGCCAAGGTCAACACCGGCGCCGAGGGTGACGGCTGGTTCTTCAAGATGACGCTCGCCAACCCGGCCGAGCTGGACGGCCTGATGGACGAAGCGGCCTACAAGGGCTTCGTGGAGGGTCTGCACTGATGCGTTACCTGCCCCTCACCGAGGCCGACCGGCACGCGATGCTCGCGGCCATCGGCGCGTCGTCGGTGGACGAGCTGTTCCGCGACGTGCCGGCGGCGGCCCGCCGCTCCGGCCCCGTCGAGGGGCTGCCGGGCTTCGCGGGCGAGCTGGAGGTCGAACGCCAGCTGTCCGCGATGGCGGCGAAGAACATCGCGGTCGGCACGGTGCCGAGCTTCGTCGGCTGCGGCGCCTACAAGCACCACATCCCCGCCACCGTGGACTACATGGTCCAGCGCGGCGAGTTCCTGACCGCCTACACGCCGTACCAGCCGGAAATCAGCCAGGGCACGCTGCAGGTCCTGTTCGAGTTCCAGACCCAGGTCGCGCTGCTGACCGGCATGGACGTCGCCAACGCCTCCATGTACGACGGCGCCACCGCCTGCGCCGAGGCCGTCATGATGGCCAACCGCCTGACCCGGCGGAAGAAGGCGATCCTGTCCGGCGGCCTGCACCCGCACTACCGCGACGTCACCACCACCGACGCCCACTTCATCGGCTTCGAGGCGGTGGCGCTGCCCCCGGCGCCCAAGGGTGGCGAGGATCTGGTCGCGCAGGTGGACGCCGACACCGCCTGCGTCGTCGTGCAGAACCCGGACGTCTTCGGCCATGTGCGCGACTACACCGCGCTCGCCCAGCAGTGCCAGGCCAAGGGCGCCCTGCTGATCGTCGTGGTGACCGAGGCGGTGTCGCTCGGCCTGCTCACCCCGCCGGGCGAGATGGGCGCCGACATCGTCGCGGCCGAGGGCCAGTCGCTGGGCAACGCGCTGAACTTCGGCGGGCCGTACGTCGGCCTGTTCGCGGTGAAGGAGAAGTACGTCCGGCAGATGCCCGGCCGCCTGTGCGGCCAGACGGTGGACGCCGACGGCCGCCGCGGCTTCGTGCTGACGCTGTCCACCCGCGAGCAGCACATCCGCCGCGAGAAGGCGACCTCCAACATCTGCACCAACGCCGGGCTGTGCGCGCTGGCCTTCTCCATCCACCTCAGCCTGCTGGGCGAGGAGGGCTTCACGCGCTTGGCGGCGATCAACCACGCCAAGGCGGTGCAGCTCGCCGACCGGCTGTCCGGGGTGAAGGGCGTGTCGGTGGTGAACGACAGCTTCTTCAACGAGTTCACGGTGACCCTGCCGCGCGCCGCGGCGGAGGTGGTGGAGGAACTGGCCAAGCGCCGCATCCTCGCCGGCGTGCCGGCCTCGCGCCTGTTCGCGGGGCAGCTGGAGGATCACCTGATCCTCGCCGCCACCGAGACCACCACCGAGTCCGACATGGATGCGCTGACCAAGGCGCTCTCCGAGGTGCTGTGATGACGATGAATTCCCAGGGACGCCCCTCCACCCCGGCCGGCGCCGACAGCGCCGTTCCGGAGACCGTCACCGGCAACCGCGGCCTGCAGATCGAAGAGGCGCTGATCTTCGAGCAGGACAGCCCCGGCATGTCCGGCGTCGACCTGCCCGCGGTGCCCGCCACGCAGCTCCGCCTCGGCGCCGTCAAGCCGCGCGCCCGCATCGGTCTGCCGGGCCTGTCGGAGCCGCAGGTGGTCCGCCACTACACGCGGCTGTCGCAGAAGAACTATTCCATCGACACCGGGCTGTACCCGCTCGGCTCCTGCACCATGAAGCACAACCCGCGCCTCAACGAGAAGATGGCGCGGCTGCCCGGCTTCGGCGACGTGCACCCGCTCCAGCCGGTCAGCACGGTGCAGGGCGCGCTGGAGCTGATGGACGCGCTGGCGCACTGGCTGAAGACGCTGACCGGCATGCCGGCGGTGACGCTGGCCCCCGCGGCCGGCGCGCACGGCGAGATGGCCGGCATGATGGCGATCCGCGCGGCGCTGGAGCACCGCGGCGAGAAAACGCGCACCCGCGTGCTGGTGCCGGAAAGCGCGCACGGCACCAACCCGGCGACCGCCGCGGCGCTGGGCTTCTCGGTCGATCCGATCCCGGCCGGGCCGGACGGGCGCGTCGATCTGGCGGCGATGGAGGCCAAGCTGGGGCCGGACGTGGCCGGCATCATGCTGACCAACCCCAACACCTGCGGCCTGTTCGAGCGCGACGTGCGCGCCATCGCCGACGCCATCCACGGGGCCGGCGGCTACTTCTACTGCGACGGCGCCAACTTCAACGCCATCGTCGGCCGGGTGAAGCCCGCCGACCTCGGCATCGACGCCATGCACATCAACCTGCACAAGACCTTCTCCACGCCGCACGGCGGCGGCGGGCCGGGGTCGGGGCCGGTGGTGTTCTCCGAGGCGCTGGCGCCCTTCGTGCCGGTGCCTTACGTGGTGCACGATGCAAACGGCTTCCGTCTGGTGGAAGGCAGCGAGCAGGGCACCGAGGTCGGCCGCATGAAGGCCTTCCACGGCCAGATGGGCATGTTCGTCCGCGCGCTGTCCTACATCCTCAGCCACGGCGCCGACGGATTGTGGCAGGCGGCGGGCGACGCGGTGCTGAACGCCAACTACGTGATGGCGCGCCTGCAGGACACGCTGAGCGCGTCGTTCGAGGGGCCGTGCATGCACGAGTGCCTGTTCGACGACCGCTTCCTGAAGGGCACGGGGGTGACCACGCTCGACATCGCCAAGGCGCTGATCGACGAGGGCTTCCACCCGATGACCATGTACTTCCCGCTGGTGGTGCACGGCGCCCTGCTGATCGAGCCGACCGAGACCGAGTCCAAGGCCGGCCTCGACCAGTTCATCCTGGCGCTGAAGTCGCTGGCGGAGCGCGCCAAGACGGGCGACGTGGCGTACTTCCAGGGCGCCCCGCGGCTCACCCCGCGCCGCCGCCTGGACGAGACGGCGGCGGCCCGCAAGCCGGTGCTGCGCTGGACGCCCGCGTCCGAGCCGGCGCTGGCCGCGGAGTAAGCAAAAAGCCCCTCTCCCTTGACGGGAGAGGGGCTTTGCAGGTCACGGCGCTCAGCGCTGGCGGACGAGGGCGCCCTGGCCGGCGAAGTTGCCGATGCCGGCGGAGAGGTTCTGGACGTTGGCGGCGTTGGACGGCCCGAACAGGCCCTTGGAGCGCTGCATCACCGTGG